>JAUWQS010000222.1 GCA_030610915.1 Pseudomonadota bacterium
AGAATATAAGATTTTGTCTCAACTGATGAACCTTCTCCTGATTCGGATGAACCAAGCTCAGACTTACCTTAGAGAGATTTGTTGACCACACATTTTCTTATATCTTGTGACGGTTATACTTCCGCGAAAATCGGTGGTAAACGCTTACCGTGGATCGAGACCAACACTTTAAAAATGTAATCCCCAATTTATTGAGCTGATACGTATTTTTATTATGCGCCGTGGAGATTTAGCGATATGGATACGGCATCGAAGATATATGTGGCAGGCCACAGCGGGCTTGTCGGTTCGGCTATTTCAAGGTGTCTTGAAGAAAAAGGCTATAAAAACCTCATATACAAAAGATCAAAAGAGCTGGATCTGAGAAGACAGGCGGATACGGAAGAATTCTTTAAAAAGGAAAGGCCTGAATATGTATTTCTTGCGGCCGCCAGGGTGGGAGGCATACTCGCAAATAACACTTACAGGGCGGAATTTATCTATGACAACCTTGCCATCTCATTAAATGTAATCAATTCAGCCTGTAAATACGGCGTGAAAAAACTCCTGAACCTCGGCTCATCATGCATATACCCGAAATTTGCCTCTCAGCCAATGAAGGAAGAATCCCTTTTAACAGGGCCGCTTGAACCTACAAACGAGCCCTATGCCATCGCAAAGATCTCCGCAATCAAACTCTGCAGATACTACAACGAACAGTATGGAACAAACTTCATCTCTGTTATGCCCACAAACCTGTATGGCCCAAACGACAACTTCAACCTTGAGACCGCCCATGTGCTCCCCGCACTCATAAGAAAGCTCCACCTGGCAAGGCTCCTCATGGAAGAGGATATGAACGGCATCAGGAGGGATATAAAGAGATTCCCGATTGGTTTTGGCCTTGATGAAAGGATGGATATCAACGACGAAGCCTCCATCAGGGATATACTCAATGCCGTGGGGATTAAAACCGGCTCGGTGACATTCTGGGGAACGGGCTCGGTCTTCCGGGAATTCCTTTATGTTGATGATCTTGCAGATGCGTGTGTCTTTTTGATGAACACCTGTGATGCCTCCTGCTTACGCACACACGCATCCACGGATGATTATTTCATAAATACAGGCGCCGGTGTGGATGTAAGGTTAGGGGAACTTGCTGAGATAGTAAGGGAAATCGTTGGTTTTAAGGGGGAGATAAGATACGATAGTTCAAAACCGGACGGAACACCGAAGAAGCTTCTCGATGTGAGCCGGTTAAATGCCCTGGGGTGGGAGGCAAGGACAGGTTTAAGGGAAGGTATTGTAAAGACCTGCAAATGGGTAAGAAAGAGAAATGGGCCGGGGCTACACTCTTGACAGGTATCGGCTCAATAAACGGGGGAAGGCATATGATAGAAGCATGTAGCGGAAGGCTTCAGCCTTCCTTATGCTTCAGTCATACTGTGTTACGTGAATATGGAGACCTGAAGGTCTCCGCTACAGGGGGGGCTGGGGGGCTGCGCAAAGCTCAAAGGCGTAGCCTCTACGCCCAAACCCCGCTTCCAGAAGATAGAGGCGGCTACGTGTCTGAACTTGCCCCTATTTATTGAGCTGATACGGAGGGAATGTAAATATCCCATGACTTCTGACCATTTATATCTCACCTCCACTAACAGACTTGCCCGCAGGCTGCGTCACCGCTTCCGGATAACGTGCATACAAAAAGGGATGAGGGGATGGGAGCCATTAAACGCGATGAGTCTCAACTCATGGTTTGCCTGGCTGTGGTCGGAGTCCTGGCCCGAAAAAATGCCGGCGCCGGAGCTTCACAGGATAAATCTCTGGAAAGGGCTATCAAAAAGCGCCCCGCCACCGGAACCACTTGAGCCCGATTTTGGACTTTACAGTCTGCTTGATGAAACCTACGGCGCCATGATACGGCATAAATTAGACCCCTGCTCCGGCCCGCCCTCTACACCACTTGTTGAATGGCGAAGAACTATCAGCAGGACATTCAAAGAAAGGCTTTATGGCCAGGATTTTTTCCACCCGTCAGAATTCCCCTCTTATGTGAGAAATGCAATTGAAGAAAAAATTATCTCATGCCCCGACAGTATCTCTTTTGTCGGATTTGAATCCCCGGCGCCGATAGAAATCGATCTCTTTAAGCTCCTCGAAGGCAAATCGCATGTTGAATACAAAGACACTTCAGGGAAAAAACCTGAACATCTCGAAGCGATTACCCTCCCCTCTCCCGAACAGGAGGTAATATATCTTGCCCATCGTCTGATTGAAGATGCTCAAACCCTGTCTTTGCGCCGAATAGGGGTTGTTGCGCCAGACCTGAACTCCTACTCCGGCATGATTGAGAGAAGCTTAAAAGAGCTGACAAGGGAGAAGTCTCCAGAGGGGTTCTCATGGTTCAACATAACCCTCGGGATACCTCTCGTCAACTCTCCCCTGATCAAGGCCGCCCTGATTCCCCTGAGACTCCTGACGGAAGGTGTGTCACGCGAGTTGTTTCTCTCTCTCGTCCTTTCCCCCTATTACGGATGCTGGCAGGGAAAACGTCATGATTGCGCCAGGGCCGACCGAATCTGGAGAGCAGATCGTATTGAATCGGGCATGGATAATCTATTAAATTCCCTTAAAAAGAATGATCCTGATATATTAGAGAAAATACTTTGTGAAGAGGCGGAAGATCTTCCCAAATTTGCCGGGATAAATTTTTCTCATAGGAGAACCGCCGGCCAATGGATAAACGTAGTTGAAGAGCTATGGTCATCTCTTGGCTTTCCTGTCATCTCCGATGAGAAGGATACCATAGACTCAAGACATCTTAAGGAAATCATCCATAATATGTCGCTCCAGTTAGACCGCATTGCGATGGACGGACATGAATTTTGTTCCTGGATAGCACACATTGCAGCTAACAAAATTACCCAGATCAGCGCGTCGGAAGATGCAGGTATTCAGATATTGGGACTTATAGAATCCCGGGGCCTTGACTTTGACAAACTCTATGTACTCGGACTGGATGACCGGGCGCTTCCCATGCCGGTAAGACCGCTGCCCTTTCTTGATATATCAGAGCGGAAGTTAATTCAGGGGGGAACAGCGGAAAGCCAGCACAAACTTGGACTCATGGCATTCTCAAATCTTATCTCCCTGGCGCCGGATGTAACGCTTCTGAGGGCGGAGCAGGAAGACTCGAAGCCCCTGTTACCCTCACCTTTCTGGCCGGACAATGAATCGGAAAAGTACCTTGATATCTGGTCCGCCCCTGGCCCCGCATGGGCAAGGGCAGACTGGCTTAGAGCAGCCTATGAAGGATTAAAGATCGCTGCTGACGAGAGCAAGCCAAAAATTGCCTGTATAAAAACATCGGATGACACTCTGCTTGAAGGTGCAGCGCTTCCCGACAGGATTTCAGCAAGCAGCATAGAGAAAGCCATTATCTGCCCCTTTCGATTCCTTGTTGATATGATTCTTAAGATAAAACCCCTTGAAGAGTTGCAACCTGTTGTATCTCCGATGGAGAGAGGGATCAGAATTCACAGGATACTGGCCTCCTTTACCAGGGAAGTCCGAAAAAGGAATCTCCATTTAGAACAGGACAGAGAAAAGGGACTGCATCTTCTGTCCGAATGTGTGAATACGGCGCTGAGAGATGTTGCCTGTCAGCCCGAGTGGGATGTAGAGCGCCGCCTTCTTCTCTCTTTCAATTCACCACACGGCATACTCATCTCCTGGCTTGATGCTGAGACAGAACACCGCCACAATGGATGGACATGTATCGCCGAAGAGGCGGATTTTAAAGGGCTGCAATGCGAGGGATGGTCATTCCCCTTAGATGGCAGAATAGACAGAATCGATTATCATAAAGATGCGGGGATTATCTGCTGGGACTACAAGACCGGAAACCATCCGAATCAAAAGGATATCCTGGAAAGACTCACAGCTCCGCAGCTTCCCGTTTATCTGCTTGCCCTGCGTAGTGGGAGTGTCCCGTTTATGGATAAATATCTTAGTTGTGAGACACACCTGTCGGCAGGCTATGTGCAGTTAAAGACTCCTGCCAAAGTAAAAATGAATACGATCAGAGGGGTTGGATTTCAATGGGAAGAATCACTAAATAAATGGACGG
>JAUWQS010000208.1 GCA_030610915.1 Pseudomonadota bacterium
AGCTGATATAAAACCAGCAATTTCGGAATCACATTCCGCCACAATACAAGTCTCGCCAAAGTGGGAACAGAGTAACAGGTAACTATACCGGGAATTCAGATCAAGAGGCCTTGAACTCCTTATCAACTGATAGATCGCATCTCCATCCTCTAACTCGGGCTTGCGAAAAATTATAGTCTCCATATTTATAATCGTTTTCCCATTGTTCTTTGTTGTGCCGGTGCAGCCACAAAGAGCCTTCGGTGGATTTGCTTCGCTTAAGCCACCCTGCAAACTTCTCTTCATCTTTTCCCATTCAACATTAGATGCTGGACGTTCGATGTTCGATGTTCATTCGCAGGAGCATGGAAACCTGAAACCCGAAACCATTACCCCTTATCAACCATCATCAGTTGATCCCCAACATTCACCTCGTCTCCGGGCGACACAAGTATTTCCGAAACCTCGCCATTGATATCGGAAATGATATTGCTCAGCATTTTCATGGCTTCAAGGACGATCAGGACCTGCCCAGCGGATACCTCATCCCCCTCTGTGACCGGCGTCTCGCTCACGATGCCATTGATCGGCGATCTTATATCACCTGCCTTTGCCAGGACATCGATCTCTTTTGCCGTGAGCGCCGCCTTCTTTTTCTGCTGCCAGCCTTCATGCGTAAGTTCGGTCAGCACAGGCTCCTGGTGGTGGTCAATAACAAGATATGTTACAGTGTCCCCGCTCTTCGTCTTTCTCTGAGGCCCAATTTCTATTGAATGAAGTTTTCCGGAGGCATCGGAAAACTCAAGCCTGTCTCCCAGGCTGAAACCGCCTTTTCTGAACCAGATACCTGGAGGCAAAACCCAGGTCTTTCCATATTTTTCCTCAAATTTAAAGAAGCTGACCGCATCATTGGGATGTTGCAGATAAAGAACTAACTCATCTTCCGTAGCGCTGCGATCAAGACGATCCTCCAGCGCTTTTTTTTCCATTTCGAGATCTATATCTTCAATCTTCCGGTATCCGCCCTCCTTTTCAACGATCTTTTTCCAATCCGGACCAAATACCGCTTCATAGATGTTGTCTGCGGGACGGTAAAAGGGGAACTCACCATACCTGCCCAACAATAAATTTTTCAGATCATCACTGGCATCTTTATACCTGACCTTCCCGAGAACATTATTGACCGCTGTAGTCCAGAGGATTTGAGAACCGGGGGTCACACTCCACCAATTTCCCAGTTCTACCTGAACCCGTGGCAATTCCTTCTGTAATATCTCCGGCATCAGGTGCAAAAATTTCCCTTTGACCGCCTGTTCAAAACTCGATCCGGTTGCTCCTCCTGGTAATTTATGTATCTGAACGGTGGGATCAAATCCGAAAAACTGCGATTCAAAATCCCTGTAATACTCCCTTTCAGGCCGCAGGATGTTCGAGGTATCAATAACCGCCTGCCTGTCAATACCCGCCGCCCGGTATCCATACTCATTCAGCGTGTCAACTACCGTCAGTACCGGAGGCGGCCCATAAAAACCGGTAAAGGCATGATCGCCGGCATCCACGATCTTTGCGCCATTGCGGACAGCCTCAACAATCCTTCCTGTATCATCACCATCGGTGTTATGTCCATGATAATGGATAATAAGATCGGGATATTGTTTTAGAATTACCCTTACAAGATCACCGATCCTTCCGGCAGTGCCTAAACCCCCATGGTTCTTTATACAGAGAATAATATCGCTGCCTGTGACATTCAGTATTTCTCCCACCTTCGCAACGTAAAACTCATCGGTATGTTCCGGCCCCGTGGAAAAGGATATGGAAGGCTCCAGGAGACATCCTGCCGCCTGCACCTCTTCAAAGACAGAAACCATGTTTGGAATATAGTTGAGAAAGTCAAAGACCCGCCAGATATGAATATACCTCGCAAAGCTCCTGACAGTTAAACGAATCACATTCTCCGGGTAAGGCCGGTAGCCGAACAGATTGACACCCCGGCATAGAGTCTGAAACATTGTATCAGGCATATATGAACTCAGGATTTGTAACTTTTCAATGGGATTTATCTGTTTCCTGAGCATATCTACATGAACAGATGCTCCTCCTGAGATCTCAATCGAAAAATAACCCGCGGCATTCCTCTCATCCGCAACCAGTATCTGGGTATGCGGCATTATCCGGTTTTTAAAATCCGACTGTGAAAGATCCCTCTCCGTATTGGTTATATAATAACCGTCAGTCTTTCTAATCTTATCAAGGATATAGCCGCCTCCTTTCTCCTTCAGGTCCCGCGGAGTAATCCTTTCTTCAATAATCTTCTGAGGTATTTTAATACGCATAAGGATTCATTTTTTTTGCGTGAATTTCCGCAATCAACTTTGCCAGCCTGGCAATTTCACGCTCTGTTTCCGGATAGTTGAAAATTTCGGGATGTGTTTCAAGATAGCCTGTATCAAACTTTCCTTCCCTGAAATCTGTTTCTTTGCAGATCGCCAGATAAAATGGAATGGTGGTCTTCGGCCCGACGATCAAAAAATCATGCAGCGCCCTTTCCAGCCTTTCCAATGCCTGTCCCCAGTCATAGCCGCGAACGGTCATCTTGACGAGAAGCGAGTCATATTCCGTCGGGATATTGTATCCCTGGTAAACAATACCATCCAGTCTTATGCCCGGCCCACCGGGCGATTGATACACCTCCACCCTTTTCCCGCCTTCCGGCATAAAGCTATTTTTGGGATCTTCAGCATTAATCCTTACCTGGATGGCCTTCCCCATAAGCTGCACGCGTCCATCGGGAATATTCAGGACATCACCCTCGGCAATTCTTACCTGTTGCCTGACGATGTCCACCCCTGTCAATTCCTCAGTGACTGTATGTTCAACCTGCAGCCTGGTGTTAATCTCCATAAACCAGAATTCGTTGGTCCGGGGATCAACCAGAAATTCGACTGTGCCGGCATTGACGTAACCGGCTTCCCGCGCGGCGCGAATCGCATAATGATACATCTCTTTTAGAACATCTTCGGGAAGATCCGCCGGTGCAATCTCTAATAATTTTTGATGTCTCCGCTGGATGGAACAGTCACGGGTGCCGAGATGGATAATATTACCATAAGAATCTGCCAGTATCTGCACCTCCACATGTCTCGGCGACTCAATGCACTTTTCTATGTATACATCTTCACTATTAAAGGCCGAGAGTGACTCCGATCTTGCCAGAGGCAACTGAACCAGCAAATCCGCTTCATTTTCAACCTTCCTGATCCCTCTTCCGCCGCCACCCGATGACGCTTTTACCATCAAGGGATAGCCATATTCTTTACCAAAGGCAACCGCCTCCCTGATTCCTTCATCTTCGGGAGACAGATCGTCTGTTCCCGGAATAAATGGAATACCGGCGCTCTGCATGATTCTTCTTGCGACTACCTTATTTCCTAAATCACGAATAACACCGGCAGGAGGACCGATAAAGACGATCCCCGCCCTCTCGCACTCCGCTGAAAAATCAGTATTCTCAGCCAAAAAACCATACCCTGGATGAATCGCATCGGCGCTGCTTTTACGAGCTGCCCAGATTATCTTATCGATATCAAGATAGTCTTTCCTCGGACCATCACCTATCAAAATGGCATCGTCGGCAAACCTGATAAAATATGCCTCGCTATCCGGCTTTTCGTAAACAGCCACAGCGCCAAGCCCCAATTCCTTAACGGTTCTGATGATCCTGAGCGCGATCTCACCCCGGTTGGCTATCAAAACTTTTTTTATCTTCCTTTTTGTTGACATCGCTTATTTCCAGGACTATTTGAAAAAACGGCGCGTTAAAGAGAAACGCACCAGTAACTTCAGGCTGAAGGCTGAAGGTACCAGCAAAACACAATTGCCGCACTTTGGCGGAGAAACAGCAGATTTTTGCATCAAACATGGCTTAAAAATGTGCAGTATTCCCGCTTTTCCTAATAGTCTTCAGCCTTCAGTCTATCAACCTGAGTAGTTACTAATCATATACTAATATTGGGTGGTCATGTCAAGGATATTGACTGTTCATCCCCCTGAGTAGGCGGGAAAACATATCAAGCGCCGTATGTAATAGCTCAATAAGTAGGGGCAAACTCCTGTATGTAAAAGTGATTGTGAATCTTAGCCATTCACGGCTTGAAATTAGAAAGTAGAAATTTGGGAGAGATGAAACGAGTTTACGAGTTGGATGTTTACAAACCGGCAGAAGCGTTATCAGATATGATCTGGCACAACTTTGATAAGTGGAACAAAATTGAATACATTCATCAACAGTA
>JAUWQS010000334.1 GCA_030610915.1 Pseudomonadota bacterium
GGGGAGGGCGGCCGGTGATGGCGGATGTGGATCCGGTCAGCCAGAATATTACCGCTGAAACCATTGCGGCTGCTTTGACTCCCAGGACCAGAGGGATTATCGTCGTTCATCTGGCTGGGTGGCCTTGCGACATGGACCCGAGCATGAATCTGGCTCGGGAGAAGGGCCTATGGATCGTTGAGGACTGCGCCCAGGCCAATGGGGCGACTTATAAGGGTCGTCAGGTCGGGTCAATGGGGGATGTGGCGGCATTTTCCTTTTGCCAGGACAAGATCATTACCACCGGTGGCGAAGGGGGGATGGTCACTACAAACAGGCATGATATATGGGATAAAATCTGGTCTTATAAAGATCATGGGAAGAGCTTTGACGCGGTGTATAACCGGGAGCATCAACCCGGTTTTCGCTGGCTGCATGAATCCTTCGGGACGAACTGGCGGATGACATAATTGAATCTTACATTTTACCCATTTCCGCCTAAGGCACTTTTGATCCGCAGATTACGCAGATTAACGCAGATTACGCACCAATGAAATATCCAAGCATGCTTTTATCTTACTTGCCTCACCACTATTTGAACCTAATTCCAGCTAACTTTTACCCATTTCCGCCATTTCCGCCTAAGGCACTTTTGGGTAATTTATCATCATACTTTTTACCCATTTCCGCTCAAGGCTGATTTGGGTAAAAAATCAAAACCATGAACGTACTTGACCTGATCAGAAAAGGGAAGATTAAGCGGTATTTTCGGCCTGCCCGCAATGCTTCGCAACCTGCCCGCTCGTGCCTCGCAGTGGCGGGCGGGCGCGAGGCGGGCGGGGCAACCCGGAAACTAAATGCCCCTAATGTGGTTTCGTCCGTGTGTTTCTGTGTGGGATCTTTTAATGGTTTTGGATGTGTTAAACAGGCGGGGCAGAAACGACGGGAAGAAATAATAAATTAATGAAGATGCAGTGGATTAAAGAACAGGTAGAAAAGGGAAATTATCAGCTCAAACTCCATGCAGTGGAGAGAGCTTCTATTAGAGGAATTGATCCGCTTGAGGTCAAAGAGGCGCTTTTGAACGGAGAGATCATAGAGGATTACCCAAAGGATAAGAGAGGGCATAGCTGCCTTGTTTATGGAAAGACCAGGATTGGAAAAGATATTCATGTGCTATGTGGCATGGCTTATGATATACTATGGATAATTACAGTATATGAGCCGGATCCGGCAGAATGGGTTAACCCAAAGACGAGGAGGGTAATTAAATGAGGTGCTTTGAGTGTGGAGGCGAGGTTATTCAAACAATCGGTTCTGTTAGAATGACAAAAAAAGACGGCAGCCTGATAATTTTTAAAGGTATTGCCTTAAGTCAATGCCGCCAATGTGGGGAGCAATATATCCCAGGGAAATGGGCTGAAAAAATAGGGGAACTGATGCGGAAGGAAGACACGTTAGTTCCACGGGAGATTATATCAGTGCCTGTAATTGCCTTGGGTTGATAAAGGAAGACTGTTTACAATATTTTGAAATCTTCCTTGTAATGGATTAGTTTAGGTTTTTGAAAATGTAATTTTTACCCATTTCCGCCTAAGGCTGTTTTGGGTAGATAGCACATTGCAGGATAGGAAGCCATAGCGTGATTATGCCAGGGGTTACTGTTGGTGAGAATGCAGCGGTAGGAGCTATGAGCTTTGTAAATTGCGATATTCCGGATGATTGTGTTGCGGCGGGGATTCCGGCGAAGGTGATAAAGAATATTTCACGCAAAGGCGCAAAAACGCGAAGTTAAAAACAACAGAGAAATCACGCAAAGGCGCCTGTCTGCGTGCAACGCACAGGCAGGCTAAGACGCAAAGAAGAATATAATGAATTCAAAGATGGAAAACCAAAAACGCGAAGTTAAAAACAATAGAGAAATCACGCAAAGGCGCTATGACGCAAAGAAGAATATAATGAATTCAAAGATGGAAAACCAAAATCTCAAAATATTTCCTCCTTGGCCTCATTACGACGAGGATGAAGTGGCGGCTGCGATGCAGGTACTCCAGTCCGGGCAGGTGAATTACTGGACGGGACAGGAGGGGCGGCAGTTCGAAGAGGCGTATGCAGCCTCTGTGGGCACCAAATACGCCATCGCACTGATGAATGGCTCTGTTGCTTTGGAGGCGGCGTTGGTCGCTCTGGGGATGGCGCCGGGCGATGAGGTCGTTGTGACCAGCCGGACGTTTATCGCCTCCGCCAGTTGCGTCATCATGCGGGGAGGGCGGCCGGTGATGGCGGATGTGGATCCGGTCAGCCAGAATCTTACCGCTGAAACCATTGCGGCTGCTTTGACTCCCAGGACCAGAGGGATTATCGTCGTTCATCTGGCTGGGTGGCCTTGCGATATGGATCCGATCATGAATCTGGCTCGGGAGAAGGGGCTGTGGGTTGTTGAGGACTGCGCCCAGGCCAATGGGGCGACTTATAAGGGTCGTCAGGTCGGGTCGATGGGAGATGTTGCGGCATTTTCCTTTTGCCAGGACAAGATCATCACCACCGGCGGCGAAGGGGGGATGGTTACTACAAACAGGCATGATATATGGGATAAAATCTGGTCCTATAAAGATCATGGGATAAAAGGGGGTCAGGCTTTCCTTATTGTCGTTAAGTGCGGTTTACGGTTCACGGTTTACGGTTACCGGTTGAAAAGCATAAGGGCTACGCCCTTTTGAAAACTGGTCCACGCAAAGGCGATCCACAGATTGCCCCGGTTAAATACGCTTCGCTTGTCACTATCGTGCCCCAGTTAAACAAAAGAAAGAGAGAGGTTTAACGGGCAGGCGGTTTTAGTCTTTTTGTTGGTGCAATATAAATTCAGGCACCTGAGTTTGTATTGAGAACAATCCTTCGGAGCGGGAGACTGCGGGATGGATGAAAAACAAAATGGGATGAACGATTCGTTAGAACATTTGTTTATGTTATGTTTTATTCAAATAACTCACTATGAGATCCAATATCAATAAGCTGGACCTCTTCTCTATAGACCCTGTAGAT
>JAUWQS010000278.1 GCA_030610915.1 Pseudomonadota bacterium
ATTTTGTTCCACTTATCAAAGTTGTGCCAGATCATATCTGATAACGCTTCTGCCGGTTTGTAAACATCCAACTCGTAAACTCGTTTCATCTCTCCCAAATTTCTACTTTCCAATTTCAAGTTTCAAGCCGTGAACGGCTACGAAATTCTAAGTAGTTTAACTAGCTAACATACCGCCAGAATCGTGTCAAGAAAGAAGCCCTCTCTGCCCGCTAAAATCGCACATGGATACAAAAAATATTCTCCCCATGCGATAGGCTAATCTTCTTGACACATGTCCAGGAATCTGTATGATTACACAGGGATCCGATAGAAAACCTGTATGGGAGGAGATGTTATGGGCAATATGCCAATCAGCAGAGCAGGATTTGAAAAATTGAAAAGGGAACTGGAATATCTGAAAAAATTTGCCGTGCCGGAAAACATAAGGGATATCGAGAAGGCCAGGGCCCATGGCGATATATCAGAAAATGCCGAGTATGCGGCAGCCAAAGAAAAACAGTCGTTTATTCATGGAAAGATACGGGAAACGGAAAATAATCTTGCCAACTCGGTTATTATTGATACGAAAGGTCTGACCAATGATAAGATAGTCTTTGGCTCAACCGTTACTATCGAAGAAGTAAAGACGGAAGAGGTCGTTAGATATCAACTTGTTGGACCATTTGAATCTGACATGAAAGAAAATAAGGTCTCAGTTACCTCCCCCATCGGAAAGGCCCTCATCGGAAAAGGTGCAGGTGACGAGGTCAAGGTTAATACACCGGGTGGCATCAGAGAATTTGAGGTCATTGATATCTCAATAAATGGCATAGTGTAGAGAACTACTCAGCTGGATAGACTGAAGGCTGAAGACTGTTAGGAAAAGCGGGAATACCGCACACTTTGAAGCCATGTTTGATGCAAAAAATTGCTGTTTCTCTGCCAAAGTGCGGCAACCGTGTTTTTCGGGTACCTTCAGCCTTCAGTCTAAATAGCTTCAGTCTGACTACGTGAGTAGTCACTATCTCAGAAGAATACAAAGGTTACTATGAGAAAGGTAGGAAGGAGAATAGGAATCGAGTATTTCAACATATATCCGAAGAAGCTGGGCATGCTGATGCCGGCCTCTTCGGCAATTGATTTCACCATAAAGTTCGGGGCATTGCCGATGTAGGTATTGGCGCCCATAAAGACAGCGCCTGCCGAAATAGCCGTTAAATAGTGAACAAAAGCGGGATTAAATGTTACGCTGTTTACGGCAAGCGCACCCGGCACCATGGCCTCCGTCATCCCCAGTTTTCCCAGCGCCATGTTGAAAAATGTAAGGTAGGTCGGCGCATTGTCCAGAAATGAGGAAAGCACTCCCGTCACCCAGAAATAATGCCAGGGCTCTTTTACCAACGCTACAAAGCCTGCCAGGGCGCCCCCGCTTCCAGCCTTCAGGATCGCCAGGGCCGGGATAATCGTCATAAAGATACCGGCAAAGAGTTTTGCCACCTCCTGAATCGGAAACCAGCTAAATTCATTGGCCTCACGAAACCTGGCCGGTGTAGTGAACAGCGACAGCAACCCCATAATAATTATCAGTACATCTCTTAATATGTTCTGGTAATGCCATTCAACACCCATTACATTGAGATAGCCTGCCTTCCAGTAACCGCTCATGAGAACTGAACCGATCAGACCTGCCAGAAAAATAAGGTTAAATAACCCTTCGATCTTCAGTGGAATCTTTTCTTCTTCTTCAGATGGTTGAGACTGGAGTTTCTCCTTCCTGTAATAAAAACTATCGATAATGAAAAACATGACAAGAAGGATCACTGATGCCAATAGCATCTCTCGCAGCAGGCCGGTTGTAACCCAGAAGAATGGAACATTATGAAGAAATCCAAGAAACAGCGGCGGATCTCCGAGAGGGGTCAGTGAGCCTCCGATATTTGCCACAAGGAATATAAAAAAACATATAACATGCACCTTGTTTACCCGATCTTTGTTTACCCTTAATACCGGTCGTATCATGACCATGGCGGCCCCCGTTGTCCCTATCCACGAGGCCAGTATTGTGCCTATCAGAAGCAATATTGTATTGACGGCAGGACTTCCTTTTAAGGAGCCGCTAACGACGATACCTCCCGCAATGGTGAAAAGCCCCCAGAGAAGGATTATAAAAGGGATATAGTCGATAAGATAGATATGCAGTATTTCGTATAGCGCAACACGATGATAAACCAGAAGAAATGGCGCCGCAAAGATCAGCGCCCAGAAGGCCGACACCTTGCCAAAATGCGCATGCCAGAGATGCGGCGCAACAAGGGGAAATACCGCTATGGAGAGCAACATGCCGACAAAAGGGATAACCGACCAGATAGGCAGAATATTTCCTATGTGACTTCCATGGTGGGCAGCCGCCTCATGCGCGCTGCCTGCCATACATGGATCTGAAGCGCCAAACACAAAAAGGCCACAAAACAGAACGAATATTAAGATTCTTGGAAAGAATTCTTTTATCGACATCACAAGTAATACCAGGATACATCAATTGTAAGCGTTCACCGCAGAGAGCGCAGAGAAATTAGCCTTGTAAGCCGGGAGTTAGAGTCGTTCAGTCTAATCATTTATTAGTTAGCGCTTGAACGAAAACCCTGAAATTGCCATATTTCCAGTAGATTAAGGATGTTTTCCAAATCAAAGTTTTTGAGCCACTAGCCACTATCTTTTAGCTTTTAGCTTTTAAAATCAAATAGATAGCACCTTAAGCTAATAGCTAACAGCTTTTCGAAAATCTTCGTTTCCTGGATAAAGTTTAACTAACCGAAATAGTGTCTGTTTTTGGTTTTCATTCAGACACTATTTAATTCGTATCAGCTCAATAAATAGGGTGATTACATTTTTAACATGCTGGTTTCGATTTACAATCACTCTTACGTATCATTGTAGGGTGGGTTTTATACCCCACCGGAGATAGTGGCATATAAAAAATGCTGCATCCTTGGATTTGCCCCTATTTATTGAGTTGATTCGTTAATTCATTGATTGGACTGCCGTTGCTGTTTTAAGGAAGTTCAAAGGTTTAAAGCTATACTTGACACGGCTGTAACTTGCGTTTCTGTCATTCCGAACGAATGTGAGGAATCTTAAGATTTCCCCTTTCAGTCGAATGGACAAATAAGCCCAATTTGTGGCAGTGCGTAGTATATCAACCGTAAACCATAACTTCGTATAAGCTCCGGTCTCATAAAAAAAACAAGCCAAGAGAGTTAC
Organism: Pseudomonadota bacterium; assembly: GCA_030610915.1. The sequence continues at coordinate 3,243 of JAUWQS010000278.1, forward strand.
ACTTTCCCGGCTTGTCTCTTACGTCCGTTTATCGAAAGGCCAACCCTCAACCGCTACAATTCCCGGAGAAGAAACGCCATTAACCTAGCTCAAGGTAACAATAACGGCCTGGCAACTCAAGTAGCTTCTCAATAAATTAGGGGAGGGGAGGTTTTAACCTCCCGATGTGGGCGCCCTTCGACAAGCTCAGGGTGCGGCGTACC
>JAUWQS010000194.1 GCA_030610915.1 Pseudomonadota bacterium
GGGAATGATAGACACAATACCTCCGGGATTTCCCCCAGGGAGCGATGTGGCAAATCTGTCGGTCCTCGGCTATGATCCGGCAAAATACTATACCGGACGCGGCCCCCTGGAAGCGGCAAGTATGGGTGTGAGGCTCGGGCCGGATGACGTGGCCTTTCGATGCAATCTTGTCACCCTCGGATCGGGTGAAGAAACTATAATGGAGGATTTTACAGCCGGACACATAACATCTGAAGAATCAAGGAAAATAATCCATGACATAAATTCCGAAATCGCATCCGATGTATTCCAGTTTTACAATGGGGTGTCTTACAGACATCTCTTTGTATGGAAGGGTGGCGCTGTCTCTCTTGACACTACCCCTCCTCATGATATCAGCGGCAGAGCTGTAAAAAATTATCTGCCGGTCGGAGATGGAGCGAAAGAGTTGATTAAACTCATTCAATCTTCCCAGGAGATATTAAGGGATCATCCTGTTAACAGGGCGCGCCTGCTGGAAGGCAAAAAACCGGCCAATTCCATATGGCTATGGGGGCAGGGTAGGGCGCCCGAAATAGACCCGCTGACTGAAAAATACAACATAAAAGGCGGGATTATATCCGCCGTTGACCTTCTGAACGGCATCGGGACCTATGCCGGGCTTGAAATCATCCATGTCAATGGCGCTACAGGCTATATAGACACCAACTACCTCGGAAAGGCGCAAAAAGCCCTGAAAGCAGCAAGGGAGATGGACTTCATTTTCCTGCATGTTGAAGCCCCCGATGAGATGGGACACGAGGGAAATATTGAAGGTAAAATCAAGGCCATAGAGGATTTTGACGAGAAGGTTGTGGGGACCATCTTAAACGGACTTCCAGCACTTGGTGATTTCAGAATTATTGTATTAAGCGATCACCCGACCCCGGTCAGTCTTATGACACATACCTCGGATCCAAGCCCCTTTGCCGTCCTATCGTCTATCGGTGATGAGAATCTCGAAAACTGTAAGTCTTTTGGGGAGACATCAGCAAAAAATAGCGGAATTCTGGTCTCTCCCGGCCATTTATTAATGGAATGCTTTATAAAAAACTGGAGGGGATTTATTGAAAAGCAACGCGGTTAAGATAAGGGTGATTTACGCCGACACAGATGCCATGGGAATTGTCTATCATACCAATTATATTAAATGGTTTGAGATAGGACGGACTGAACTGCTGCGGGAAATGGGTATTGTATATGCGGAGCTTGAATCATCAGGTTACAATCTGCCGGCAACAGAGGTTTATTGTCACTACCTTTCGTCAGCAAGATATGATGATATAATACTAATTGAAACCAAAATAGATTATCTCAGAAGGTCGATCTTAAAATTTGACTATCTGATCTGGGACGAAGGAAGGAACAAGACATTAACGGAAGGATACACCATCCATATCTTTACTAATAACGATGGAAAGATAGTAAGGGCGCCGTCGATCGTCGCTGAAAAAATTGTGTAACTACTCAGCCACAGATTCACACAGATGAACACAGATAGCTTTAAATACAAAGAAATCATGTGACTATTCAAAGTGGATAGGCTGAAGGCTGTTAGTCTTTTAATTGTAAGGTTCTTGCCTGCCTGTGCGTCGCACGCAGAGAGGCAGAAATGGCTTCGGCGTGAGCTCAGTCGAACGGCAAAAGAATTTAAAACGATCACGAAAGTCCGAAAATTACGAAAACACGAAATAATTGCGTGGAGACAGGAAATAGGAAAAAATACCGGTGATGATCCGCGTAGATCGGTGGCTAAATAATTACAAAAGTGACTACTCAGCCTACAACAGCTTCAGCCTGACTACGTGAGTAGTTACACAATTGTGTAAACAGGAGACCATATGACAAGGAAAATCAAAAAAAAGGATCTGAAAAAACCGGACCAGTTTCAATCTTTTTTTGGGAAAACCATAAGATACGTATCTGAGAATAGAAATAAGCTTTTTCTCTCTTCGGGAATTTTTATCCTGATCATCCTTTCTTTGGCAGGATGGCATCTATACCGGTTAAATTACGAAGATAACGCCCAGAAGATGTATTTATCGGCATCTGGTTCAAATAATAATGACAACATTGAGATATATAAAGAAATTGTGAAAAAATATCCTCGGAGCAATGCCGCTCTGACGTCTCTTTACAATATGGGGAATATATATTTCAATCTCAATGACATTGATAAGTCGATCAATGCCTATAGAGAATTTATCGAAAAATCGCATGAGGATAACGTCCTGATAACCCTTGCCTATATCGGCCTGGGTTACTGCTATGAGGCCGGAGGGGACTTCGATAAGGCCCTGGAAGTACTTAATAATCCAATAAAACATGGTGTCGGCGGTTCGTGGGAGGGAATAATTTACAGAAATATGGCAAGAATATACGAGGAGATGGATAAGCCGAAAGAGGCTCTTGAGCATTACAAAAAAGCGCTGAATCAAACAACTGATCCGGTTATGGAAGCATTGATAAAAAGAAAGATATCAGCTCTCAATTAGTTTAGTTCCTTAGTCGTAAAATTCGTGCAAAAATGGCAAAAGAATTGTAACTATTCGGCCACAGATTTACACAGATGAACGCAGGATAGGTTTAAATACAAAGAAATCACGTGACTACCTGAGTAGTTACAAAGAATTTAGTGATCGTTCACGGTTGATAGCTTTTAACCGTTGAACTGTGAACCGTGAACCTCCGGTTTGTCCGGGTTAGGCTGAAGGAAAACTTGAAGAAGATGCCAAAACTTCCCGTCTACGCGGTCATATTTAGTTTTGTGTTCCTTTTTGTCATGTATCCTCAGGAGGGAAGGGGAGGGGTAAAGGGTAATATTGAAAAGCAATTTGAATATGCGGAAAGTTTCTTTGAAGAGGGTGATTATTATAGAGCCATAACTGAATACAAGAGATACATTTTTTTCTTTTCGGAAGGAGAAAAAACCGCAAGATGTTATTTCAGGATAGGCGAGAGTTACTTCAATGCAAAAAAGTGGACAGGCGCCATCGATGCCTTAAAGGTATTTACAGCCAAGTTTCCATACAGCCCGATGCTGAATGATGCCTTGTATCTCAGGGGAATGGCGGAAAAAAATCTCAAGAGATATGAAGACGCTCTTTCAACTCTTGATAAGATAATAAAGGCAAGTTCCGGAGAATACAGAAATAAGGCGATTTACCAGAGCGCCCTTGTCCTCATTGATATGGGGGAGTGGAAGAAGGCAGGCGATACCTTTTCAAAAATTCCCGAGGGAAGTCTTCTCTTTCCCGCAGCAAGAAACTTTTCATCGGGGCTTGAGCATATCGACAATCTTCCCGTAAAATCTCCCGCGATAGCGGGCGGTCTCGCCGCGGTGGTGCCGGGCGCAGGACATCTATACACGGGAAGGAAAAGGGATGCCCTTGTTGCATTTTTGTTAAACGGGGCCTTTATCTGGGCGGCAGTAGAACTCTTCGATGATGAAAAGTATGTCACCGGCGGCATCGCTACATTTATTGAGCTTGGCTGGTATAGCGGCAATATCTACAGCGCCATCAGCAGCGCGCATAAATATAACAGGAGTGTTAAAGAAGAATTCCTCCAGAACCTAAAAAATAGGAGCTCTCTTTCATACTACCATGATAACAAGAGATACTCTGATTATTTAATGTTAAGTATGAGCTTTTGAGTTTAACATGCTTAGAAATATAGAAATTATAATACTGATAGTATTTACCACTTTGAGTATTCCCTGTTACGGCGCAGATGACAGTTCATTCGCGCCATGGAATTTTAATAATCCAAAATTGGAAGAAAAAGCAGGAATATCCCCGTCCTTCCCCGGATATTTATTGATGCGGGGCGTTAACATCTTCAGCAAATATATATCTCCAGTCGACGGAGATCGTTGCCCCATGTATCCCACGTGTGCGGCGTACAGCCTTCAGGTAATTAAAAAGCACGGATTTTTTTTAGGATTCATAATGACAGCGGACAGGCTTATTCACGAAAGCAACGAAATGGCCTACGTGCCTCTCATAAAAGCGGGGGATAGATTCAGATTCTACGACCCGGTCAGCAATAATGATTTCTGGTGGAACAAGGGGGGACATTAATCGCCCATTTTGATGATTATCTGGCGCAAAAGCCTCGCACCTTTGATTTTGGCACTGCCCTCTTTAGTCTCTTAGTTGTGAAATTCGTGCAAAAATGGCAAAAGAATTGTAACTATTCAGCCACAGATTCACACAGATGAACGCAGATAGGTTTAAATACAAAGAAATCACGTGACTACCTGAGTAGGTACAAAGAATTTAGGTAAGCGGTCACTGAACGTTGAAATTGGAAATTGGAAATTTGGTCTTCATGCTTTTGTACTGTTGATGAACGCATTCAATTTTGTTCCACTTCAAAGTCGTGCCTGATCATATCTCATAACGCTTCTGCCGGTTTGTAAACATCCAACTCGTGAACTCGCT
>JAUWQS010000209.1 GCA_030610915.1 Pseudomonadota bacterium
ACCGGATCATCTGAGGGCGGCCTGCGAAGCGAGCTTGAAGGCGCTGGAGGTGGAAACCATTACACTTTACCAGTTACATGCGCCGGATCCCGGAGTTCCGTTCGCCGAAACGGTGGCTGCTCTGGCCAGGCTTCGCGAAGAGGGCAAGATTCGGCACATCGGACTCTCAAATGTTAGTGTGGCAGATATCAGGCAGGCAAGTTCCATCGCGCCGATAGTCAGTGTGCAGAACCGCTGTAATCCTTTTGATCGTGAGGCCTGGCAGCAGGGAGTGATCGCCCATTGCGAACAAAACGGGATTGCCTTTATCGCTTACAGCCCCGTGGGGGGCGGGTATGGAAAACTAAGATTGGAGCAGGATCCTGTATTGTGCCGTGTTGGATGGCGGTATGACGTCACGCCATTTCAGGTTGCGCTGGCCTGGTTGTTACGCAAGTCCTCCGCTCTTATTGCGATCCCAGGCGCCGGCAAGACAAGAAGCGCCGTGGATAGCGCCGCCGCCATGAAACTTGTTCTGAGCGATCATGACATGGCGGAGCTGGATCGAGCTTTCCCTGCCGGAGAGAGTTTCGAGTTTTAAATTAGCCGCGGATGCACGCAGATAAATGCAGATGGGACAAAAAAGTAAAATTAATCCGCGTTAATCTGTGTCTATCAGCGGCTAATTCAACGTCTCGGAAATGAAAATTCTTATACTATCGAGTTAAACTTGAAACCCAAAACTTGCCCTTCGACAGGCTCAGGGCCAGCGTACCCTGAGCCTGTCGAAGGGCGAAACTCAAACCCCGTGAACGCATACAAAAAACACAAGGAGATATTGTCAAGGGAGGAGGGTTATCAAATAAAGCCCTGGGGCAACAAAATAACCGTATGCCTGACATATCCGAATCATTATCGTTCAGGAATGTCAAACCTGGGATTTCAGACTCTCTATGCCCTTATCAACAGTCACCCCTCGTTCCTTTGTGAACGGGTCTTTCTTCCCGATCTGGCTTATGAAGGTAAACGAGCCCCGCGGCCATCATCGCTTTTAAGCCTGGAATCCCGGAAGCCTCCCGCAGCCTTTGATATAATTGCCTTTTCCGTTTCTTTTGAAAACGATTATCCTAACATCTTGAAAATCCTTGACATGTCCAAGGTCACCCTCTCTTCCCATCAAAGGAGAGAGGAGGAGGCGCTTGTTATAGGTGGCGGCATTTCGATTACACTCAATCCGGAACCCCTGTCGGATTTTTTTGATCTTTTTATGATAGGTGAAGGAGAAGAGGCTGTACCGGAATTCCTCAATATCTTTGAAGAATCTCGTCATCTTGACCTTTCCCGTCATGAACTTCTGAGGCGTGTGCAAAAAGAGATCGAGGGCGCTTATGTGCCGGGGTTTTACTCTGTAACCTATAATACAGACGGCCTCATAAAAACATTCGAACCTGCAGATCCATCGTTTCCTGAAATTATTAAAAGGCGGTTCGTCCGTGATATAAATACATTTAATACCGATCAGACCATCGTAACTTCAGACACGGAATTTGGCGATATGTTTCTGACGGAGACGAGCAGGGGCTGTCAGAGAGGATGCCGTTTCTGCGCGGCAGGTTTTGTGTACAGGCCTGCGAGATTCAGGAGACCGGAAATTCTTGAACAGTCCATCGCTGCCGGATTGAAGATGCAAAAGAAAATAGGATTGCTTGGCACAGCAGTATCCGATCACCCCGATCTCATTGCTGTCTGCCGGTCGATACTGGAAAAACAGGGAAGGATATCCATTGGTTCACTCAGGTTAGACAGACTTGGCAAAGAGATGGTGGAGTTGCTTGGAAAAGCCGGGGTGGAGACGGTATCCCTGGCTCCGGAGGCGGGTTCTCAAAGATTAAGGGATGTAATCAGAAAAGGGATTACGGAATCCAATATCTTCGACAGTGTAGAATTACTGATAGAAAGGGGGATCTTGAATATAAGGCTCTATTTCATGGTGGGTCTCCCGACCGAAAGACCGGAAGATATAGATGCGATCATCGATCTGGCAAAAAGGATCAAATACCATGCGATCAAACATACAGGGGGGAAAAAGAGGTTCAGGAGGATTACGCTCAGTATAAATCAATTTATCCCCAAGCCGGCCACTCCCTTTCAGTGGCAGGGTCTTGCGGATATAAAGCTGGTAAAAAAGAGGATCAGAAGAATCAGCGCCGCTTTGAGAAAGGAGCCATCTGTAACTGTGACCCACGACCTTCCAAAATGGAACTATATACAGACCCTTCTTTCAATTGGTGACAGGCAGGTGGGTAAAATCCTCCTGTCCGTACATAAAAACAACGGCAACTGGCCCCACTCTCTCAAAGATGTCAACATCAACTCCGATTTCTATGTATATCGCCAGAGGGGTCTTGACGAGACACTTCCATGGGACTTTATTGACCATGGAATCGGCAAGGACTTCCTGATAAGAGAATATCAGGAGGCTTTCGGAGGTGTATAACTGCCCAGGTTGTCTCGGCTGAAGGCTGAAACCTCACGGCAATGTCAAAGTCGATGCAAATACAAAAAAATAACGCATCTTTGAAAAGAATACTTTCACACAAAGGCGCGAAGTCGCTAAAGTTCTCTTTTGTTGTTCTTTGCGTGAGAATTTTGGAAGTAGGCTATAGCAGCATCGTTTCGACCTGTTATCGGCAAGAATGACGGAGTCTTATAAACGATCCGAATTAATAAGACGTGACTGCTCAGGTATACTCTATACGGCCATAGCTTACGTTTTTTGAGTCAGTCAAAATTGCACAGTATATGTGGTTAAGTGGTTGTTATTATTCAAGCAAGTAAATTATTGAAAGCTTGAAGCTCAAAGGCTGGTGGCATGGACAAACTCGTTTGTCCGTGCGCAACTACCCAGGCTGAAAGGTGAAAGATTGAAAACCAAGATGCTCAAGTCCTTCCCTTTCCCAACTCGACTATTTAAACGATGTCTGATTTCAAAAATAAAAGCGGTTGCGAGTTCATCAAACTTGAAACCTGAAAAAGGAGAAGTGATATGATGAAAGAGAAAATAGAAGGGGCAATAGACGACATCAGACCCAAACTCCAGGCAGATGGGGGAGATGTTGAACTGATCGATGTCGGTGATGATGGCGTTGTCAGGGTTAAACTGTTAGGGGCATGTGGCGGCTGCCCCATGGCTCAGATGACACTAAAGATGGGGATAGAAAGACATCTTAAAAGTGTCGTTCCTGAGATAAAAGAGGTCGTTGGGGTGTAACGGGTCTGCCTCATGGGGAGCAATTACAAACAATTTAAGTAGCCGTTCACGGCTTGAAACTTGAAATTGGAAAGTAGAAATTTGGGAGACCTGTCTGCGTGCGGGCACGCACAGGCAGGGATGGAGCGAGTTCACGAGTTGGATGTTTACAAACCGGCAGAAGCGTTATCAGATATGATCAGGCACGACTTTGAAGTGGAACAAAATTGAATGCGTTCATCAACAGTACAAAAGCATGAAGACCAAATTTCCAATTTCCAATTTCAACGTTCAGTGAACGCTTACAATATATCAACCTCTCGTAACCGTTCACGGTTGCCGGTTCACAGTTCACAGTTTTTTTCCAACCGTGAACCGGTAACTGTAAACCGTGAACGGTTACCAATTTAAGTATCAGCTAAATAAATAGTGGGAACCCCCTCCTCCTCACCCTCTCCCACCAGGGGAGAGGGAATTAATTGAGTGAAATCATTGGAAAACTCCCTCCCCTTGAAGGGGGAGGGTTGGGGTGGGGGTGAAAAGTCCCGGTTTATTGAGCTATTACCAATTCAACATCTAAGCTGAAATCTCAAAGGGGAAAAAGACTTGAGCTGATACGATTTGAGAATCCTGGGTTTCAATCTTTGAGCTTTGAGTATCGATTGTCCAATTTTCGGGTAAAGTTCACTTACTTGAATAATGACAACTACTTGACCACTTGACAATGACAAAAATTATAGTAGCCATGAGCGGCGGTATAGATTCATCTGTTGCAGCTGCTCTTCTGAAAGAAGGGGGATATGATGTCACTGGAATAACAATGAAGATATGGGATGGGGAGACCCTCCACGTGGAAGGCGCCCGTCATAGTTGCTACGGACCTGGCGAGGAAGAGGACATAGAGAGTGCCCGGAAGATTGCTCAAGTCCTGGGGATTTCCTTCCACGCCTTTGATTTGACTGAGGAATACAGAATCGAGGTGCTGGATTACTTCCGCCGGGAGTACCTGTCGGGAAGAACACCCAATCCCTG
>JAUWQS010000185.1 GCA_030610915.1 Pseudomonadota bacterium
CGTGAGCTCAGCCGAGCAGTACAAAAGCATGAAGGCTGAATTTCAAATTTCTAATTTCTAATTTCAATGTTCGGTGAACGCTTATCGTGGTTCGAGACCAACACTTTAAAAATGTAATCCCCCTATTTATTGAGCTGATACGTAAAACCTTTCAATAAATCGCTATTTACCCATTTTGCCAATCCTGGCATTTTGGGTAAATAGCGTGATATCGTCTGCTGTGGCACCCCCAGTCTTTTTGCAATCCTGTCCTGGGGAAGACCTAACTGGTTTAACCGGAAAATTTTAAGATCAAGCTCAAAAAGAGCAGTGGCCCTTAAATCTGCAATATATGCGTCAACTGCCTGCCTTGATCTGCCAATGGCCCTGCCGATTTCAGAAGCCGTTAATCGGGAATTGGTTTGAAAAGCACGTCGGGCCGTATTCCTTGTTTCAGCTTCAGAAAGCTGTCTTGGCCCCCTATTGCCATTTTTGCCGCATACAAGATAGGTTCAATATTGTTTAAGGTTTTAATAACAACATCGATTTGAGTGATACCCATCTTTTTATAAGCGCCCCACCTGTGGACACCATCTAATATGCGGTATTTGCTCTTTTTTGCCGCTATCTCGGGATCCGGGCAGACCTGAACCACGATTGGCTCAAACACAAACCCGTCTCTTAAATTTTCCGCAAAGATACCAATGCGTTTGTGATCAATATTTTCCCTGGGATAGATGGACTCATCCAGGAAAATATCTGAAATCAGAATTTTGGCAGAAACATCTTTCATGAAATTTACAGCAGCCGGATTCTTATCCACCCGGAACCTTTGAGCATTTCTTGTATTTCAACCGGCAGATAAAGCTGTTGTGTTCCTGTTATGGCCAGCCGCCCGGAATAGGACTCTCCCGTATTTAGATTCAGTATTTCAACTGCTGTTTTTTGTTTTACCTCTCTTTCTAATCTTCTATCTTTTTAATCTTTTTATCTTAGCGCCTTAGCGCCTTTGCGTGAGGCCTGTATTGTTTTTAACTTTAGCGCCTTTGCGCCTTTGCGTGAGGTAATCTGCGGATCGCTTTCGCTTGAACCTATCCTGTCTCCCGTCTCCTGTCTTTTCCTGACCCCTGACCCCTGAGCCCTGTTTTCAATGCGTCACCCCTTCCCTCCGAACAACCTTCACAAAAGTCATCCACAAAATCTTAAAGTCCAAAGCGAACGACCTGTTTTTCAGATAATACTCATCAAACTCAACCTTCACCGGAATCGACAATTCATCCCTGCCATTTACTTGCGCCCAGCCGGTAATCCCGGGAATAAGTTTATGAATCCCCTTCCCTGTCCTAAGCCCAATTAGATCATCCTGATTAAACAGAGCCGGACGCGGCCCCACAAAACTTATGTCACCCTTTAAAATACTGTACAACTGCGGCAATTCATCCAGGCTGAACTTGCGCAGAAAAGACCCGATCGGCGTAAGATAAACATCAGGATTCTTCATGAGATGAGTCGCGACAGCCGGAGTATCAACACGCATCGTCCGAAACTTGGACATGCGGATATATCTGTCCATCCTCACTTAAGAATCTCCCAATACCCTTCCTTCCTGCCGCCAAGCCTCTTGATGCGATTTTCTTTTTTCAGCATGGCAAAATACTCTTTAACAGTGTTAAAACTAAGGCCAAGAGCTTCTGCCGCTTCCCTCTGTGAAATTTTCGGATTTTCAGCAATTAGTTGCAATATCTGCTCCCTTAACGACTTCTTTTGGGTGGTCTTTTGGGTGGTCTTTGACAGCTTTACTTTGAAGAAATCACCCACCTCAAACATATGACAATCAACGCCGGGATAATCCATTAGTTGTTGCCTTATCCTGACAAAACCGGTGCCATATTTCTCAATATCTCCCATTAAATAAAAGGCCTCTGCAACCAGCTTGTTTCGGATAGAGGAAACATAATCGTCTCTGGCAAGATCTTCGATCTTCAGCCCCCCATAAAGCTTTCCTGGACTGGTAAAAACAATACAATCATCAAATATCTTTATCACTATGTCGGATGCCTGTTTGTAATCCCTGTGAACAACAGCATTGAGAAGCAACTCTCTAATGGCTTCAAGAGGATACTCCCACTTTTCTTTGCGCTTAAGCCCTCCGTCAAATTTGTATGCAAGATTAATGTGCTTTTTTATAAACAGCATCGCTTCCTCAATCGCAACTATCAGTGAATCCTTTATAATGGCATCATCAATGATAGTCTCTTCAGACTTAAACCTACCTAGGAGGCCGTCCGAGAACTCGAATATTTGTCATTTTGGGGAATTCAGGGGTAATAATATCAATGGGTTACAAGTGCAAATTTCACGAAAAGGCTATTCTCGGACAGCCTCCTAGTGCCTGAACGAAAACTAGGATTTTTCGTCAAGGTCAAGGAAGATCAAAATTTTAACCGCAGGAATACATTAAGTATTTTGAGGATTAGAATTTTTATCTGACGTAGAGATTGGCGAAAAAGACAGTTTTCGTTCGGGCACTACCTATATGTATTGAATAGCCGTGATTACCGAACAACAACATTGCGGCAAGAGTCGGCTTATCGTTGCGGATCAACTTCAACTTTGTCAGATTTGTCACGAGATTATCCTTAAGATTAATCCTTCCCCTCGAATTTACATTATCAACAAACCTCTCTATGAGTTTAATATCCAGTGAAGAAAGTCTTTCGTTCAACGGACATGAGTCATACGAAACATTAAGACTTTGCTGTTGAAAATCGACGATCTCATCCAGCGTAAGAAGGTGATTACTGTTCTTTACCCGCCTGTAATATCTGTTTTTATAAGAAACCGGCTTGACCGGGAACTCATTGATTTCAAAAATTACAACAGTCCTTCCGTCAATTTCACTGATATCAGCGTTTGGTATCAACTGGGGATAAGTGGCCGTCTTTATTTCATTCAGATAACGCTGTAATGTCTCCGGCCCTATATCCACGCCTGTCACCTGGCCATCATCACTCATTCCAAGAATAACCTTGCCCCCTTGCGTATTTGCAAAAGCAACCAGAGAAATAATCACCTCTTTGCCAAAAGAGGTTTTAAACTCAACCCTCTGAGACTCTTTTAATTTTAACATCCGATTATCCTTCAACACTGCAGCCTGAACCTCAAATCTTTCTCCGTCTTTCCCGTCTCAGTTCTCCCGCCTCCCGTCTCCGTCTTTCCTGACCCCTGTCTTTTCCTTTGCGCCTTTGCCCCTTTGCCCCTTTTCCTGTCCCCTGCCCCCAGTCTCCGTTCTCCTGTCTTTATCCCTTTGCGTGAGCCATCTTTTTTGTTCTGCGTTAATCTGCGTAATCTGTGGATTGGACCTTAATGAGTTTTTTAAACCGAAAAAACGCTTGACATCTGCGTACAGAATCAAGTACATTTTCTTTAGTTACACAGGAGGAATATATATGCAATCAATAAACTACACAACGTTTCGAAAGAATTTGGCAAAAACCATTGATCGGGTCAATGATGATCATTACCCCATCCTTATTACACGCCAGAACGGACGAACAGCCGTGCTTCTGTCACTTGATGATTTCAGATCATACGAAGAAACAGCATATCTTATGAAGAGCCCCAAAAACGCTGAACGTCTCAATGCTGCCATTGCTGACTTAGAAGCAGGCAAAGGCATTGAGAGGAACATTATTAAGGAATGAAACTGTCTTGGGCTGAACAAGCATGGGAAGATTACCTTTACTGGCAGAAGACAGATCAGAAAATTCTCAGGCGAATTAACCGCATTGTCTTAGAAACCAAACGAAATCCATTTGAAGGAATAGGTGACCCTGAACCATTACGCTACAATTGGAAAGGATATTGGTCACGCCGTATCAATAAAGAGCATCGGTTTGTTTACAAGGCGAAAAAGGATGAATTGCTAATTGCCCAGTGCCGGTACCACTATTAAAGAATCTGCGTCTGCCTTACCTGCATAATTTATCCAGTTAAATCTTCTTAGCCCTTATTTAACCGGGGCGTGAGCCCGTCCTGTCTTTCTAATCTTCTAATCTTCTAATCTTCTTCTTTCCTGACCACTGCCCCCTGATTCCTGTCTTTTCCTGCCTCCCGTCTCCTGTCTCCGGCCTCCAGTCTCCATCCTCCCGTCTTTCCTGACCCCTGATCCCTGTCTTTTCCTTTGCGCCTTTGCGTGAGGTATCTTTTTTGTTCTGCGTAATCTGCGTAATCTGTGGATTCAATTTGATTTGTTTTTAATCTGCGAAAATCTGCGTAATCTGTGGATCGCCTTTGCGTGAGCCCGTCTTCAGCGAACCGCCCCCCGCATGACCTTCACCACCACCCGAACCACATCCTCCATGTCATCTACCGACAGCGTCGGATGCACCATAAACATCAAAGATGTCTCCCCCAATTCCTTCGCAACCGGCAACCTCTTTTCCTGACCCCTGACCCCTGTCCCCTGCCCCTAAACGCCTTTTCCAGATAGATTTCACTGCAACTTCCCGATCCGCAGGGGATGCCTTCATCCATGAGGGCGGTCATGATTCTATCCCTGGACCAATCTGATTCTAGGGCTTCCGGTTCGACAAAGACATAGTAT
>JAUWQS010000394.1 GCA_030610915.1 Pseudomonadota bacterium
TAGTGCCCGAACGAAAACTGTCTTTTTCGCCAATCTCTGCGTCAGATAAAAATTTTAATCCTCGAAATACTCAATGTATTCCTGCGGTTAAAATTTTGATCTTCCTTGACCTTGACGAAAAATCCTAGTTTTCGTTCAGACACTACATATATTGTAACCGTTCACGGTTTACAGTTACCGGTTCACGGTTGGAAAAAACTGTGAACTGTGAACCGACAACCGTGAACGGTTATGGCCGTGTAGAGCATATCATTCCTACAAACCGGGGTTGCCCCCATTTATTGAGCTGATACGGAAAAACAGCCTAATAGCCTTCAGCCTAAACAACCTGAGCAGTTGCACTGCGTTTCAAACTTACTTAAAATCTATAGCTGAAGGTGGCCATGACCGTATGTATCTGCAATTTGGCCTCCACATCATCACCGTTATAGGGGCAATAAAAAATGCGGTCTCCATTCAGATTACGGCTTTCACCATCTTCCACATCCCAATTGTCACCCCAGGCAAAACTGTATGCCAGATCCAGTGTGCCGCGCTCACAGACCTTCACACCGGCGCCGAGACTGAAAACGTGCATGTCTATCATAGGCCAGTGGTTATCCCAGTATTTTTCCTGAATGCCGGAGGGTCTGTAATGATACCCCAAACGGAGCGCCAGCCAGTCAGCGGCGTCGACCTCTGTGCCAATACGAATTTCATAGGTATCCTCCCAGCTTCGCTTCATGACGATACGGTCGGTCGGCTCGCCGGAACCGAGAACCGCCGCTATCTGCAACAATTGGGGGTTGCCGTTAAAAATCCAATGTTGTTTTTGTCTTACCGACCAGTCCGTCCAGACAAAATCACACATGACACGCCATCCGTCGGTAACATCAACCTTTACACCACCCGATAATGACTGGGGCTGGGTCTCAGTGGTTTTTATAGTGAAATTTTCCCCGGCCGGAACGCTATACCCCAAAGCTCCCGCCAGCCCCTGTAATTCCGGTGAATACCTAAAGTGGATTTTCCCCTCCATCTCGGCCTGTGAGGCGCTACGGTAGGTCAGCCCGAATGTGAACTTTTCAGTAGCCTTCCACAGGAGGCCGATATTTGCCGAGAAGGTGGTCTCATCATCCATATCGAAGTCTATGTTGCCAAGAGGTGTGGCATAACCCGTTCCTAGTGGAAGATTAAGAGCAGCAAGAGTAGGATGAGCCTCTATCCCCGGAATTCTGAGTCTGTGAGCTCCCCCCTCGTTCTGGTAACCCATCCCTATCGACAAACCGACGGAGAGGTTATCCCGCACCTTGTAAGAGAAGGTGGGCGAGGCATATATGATCTTTTCATTATACACCTCACTGCCGTCGTAACGGTTGTTGCCCGTGCGGCTGTTCAACCATATATGCGCCCCGAAAGGCGAATAGACCCCATAGCCGAATGCCCATTTTGCCCCTTCCGGGCTGTAGGTAATACCAAGATTCGGGAGGTAAAGGATATCATTGTTGTTCTTAGTATGCGTGCCGCTCAGCAGATCGGGGCCAAACGTTGTATCCGTCTGTTTCACCCTCTGCTCATAGTCAATATCGGAGACCTGCAGCCCGATGGTCCCGACAACGCCTTTCGTCTGGGTCAGGCCGGCAGGATTATAGTGGATGGCCGAAAAGTCATCGGCATAGGCGGTAAACGCCCCCCCCAGAGCCGTCGCCTTCGCGCCGACGCCGACAGTGTCATTAACCCCCGCCCAGCACCATGAAGAAAAAATAAGGAACACCATTATGCTCGCCAGGCTAAAAATAACTTTACATTTACACCGCATTTACTTTTCCTCCTTTCAATACGATAAGTCAACAAAAGCGCCGGTTAAAAGTTTCCATCCCTCCACTCACCTGTCCTGAACATGAAATACCATCCCGGTTCAGGATCATAACTATGGCCTGTAGAAACACCACTCCCAACTGATTGAAACCTAGCAAAATAAGTGCCAGATTTACTAAGGCGCACCGGCGAATCAAAAAAAATAAGGTAAATATCAAAATGAAAAACGTAAAATGAAATAGTGGACGGGTGGCATGGACAAACTTGTTTGTCCGTGTGTAACTCCTAACCCGGACGAGCCGGAACCAAGGGGAAAAAATGAACATCGAACATCGAACGTCCAACATCGAATGGGAAAAGACGAAGAATGAACAGAGGACAGAGATCAGAAGTCTGTAGGGTGGATTAAGCGAAGCGAATCCACCGAAAACTTTGATCGCTTCGGTGGATTCGTCGCTTACGCTCCTTAATCCACCCTACAAACTTTTGCCGATTTTGCACGAATTTAACGACTAAGGGACTAAGCAACCTGAGCAACTGCATTAAATGTCAAAATCGACTTTTTCGCCGGATATACCTTTTTTATCGGCCAAACAGTCGGAAAATCGGGGTCCCCCGGTTTATTGTTTCGGCCTGATATGTCCGATTTTATCTTTCGTAATGGTTCAGATGTTTTTTGATATGATGATTTTCTTCAAAAAATCCTTGACAGCGCAATCCGACGGTGTTTATATGTGCGCTTGTTTAGGCTTATATCCCGTATTCCGGAAAGTAATTCTGTAACTCTTTGTAATAATAGTA
>JAUWQS010000190.1 GCA_030610915.1 Pseudomonadota bacterium
GACGCTGGAGATATGGACCAG
The DNA here is from genome assembly GCA_030610915.1 of Pseudomonadota bacterium. Next base: position 22 of record JAUWQS010000190.1, read on the forward strand.
CGATCGGGTGAGATGATACAGAGCATCCTTGATTTCAGAGATACTCTTGTTCGTGAGGTCATGATTTCAAGGACAGAGATGATTGCCATAAACAGTGACGCCACGATTAATGAGATACTCGACCTTATTATGAAGCATGGCCACACAAGAATGCCCGTTTACAGCGGCAGTATGGATAATATCGTAGGGATATTGAACGTAAAGGATCTTTTGAAATTCTGGTCGAGACAGGTTTCAGAGAGCGAGATTCTCTCAAACCTGAGAAAACCTTATTATATACCGGAAACAAAAAACATACGTCTTCTTCTCCATGAGCTGCAGCAGAAAAAGTACCACATGGCTATCGTTATAGATGAGTATGGAGGAACATCAGGCCTGGTTACCCTCGAAGATTTGATAGAGGAGATTGTGGGCGAGATTTATGACGAACACGAGGTGGAAGAAAAGAAGATAGTCGAACTTCCCGATGGTTATGCCCTTGTAGACAGCAGAGTGGAGATCGAAGATATCAAAGAATATTTCGGCATGAATATCCCGGAAGGAAAGTTTGAGACTCTGGGTGGCTTGATCTTGTACATTATTGAAAAGGTGCCGGCTGCCGGAGAAGTTATTTGCCACGATGGTTTTGAGATGATAATTGAATCGGCGGACGAGAGAAGAATAAAGAAGGTAAAGATAAAGAGGGTAGGGGAGACGACTGCTCAGGTAGATATAGGTTGAAGATAGCCAGGCGGGTGGCATGGACAAACTCGTTTGTCCGTGCATAACTACTCAGGCTGAAAGCTAAAGGCTTTTGCCCTTCGACAGGCTCAGGGACCAGCGTACCCTGAGCTTGTCGAAGGGCGAAGTCTCATGCCGAAGCCATTTTTGCACGAATTTTACAACTAAGGGCCTAATCTAACAGCCTTCGGCCTAAGCAACCTAAAAAAGGGAACTATATAGAAAAATGTTTAATCGCCGGGCGCTGACACCCGTGAACCTGATTCTATCTCTAACTTCAGGGATTTTCCTCTTTCTTTCATTTCCCAAGTTTGGACTGAGCATTTTTGCGTGGTTTTCGCTTGTGCCCCTTTTATATGCTCTCAGGACAAACAGACTTATAGAAGGGATGTTGACAGGTCTTATTACAGGGCTTGTATTCAACATTGGCATAATTTACTGGGTTATCTTTGTAGTTGTAGGATATGGTCACCTTCCCATCTACCTTGGCGTGCCGGTCATGCTGCTCTTGGCGCTTTATTTAAGTGTCTATGTCTCCCTTTTCTCTGCAGGGGTAATTTTTTTTAGAGGAAGGGGAATACCTGAGATAATCTCAGCCCCTCTTTTATGGACATGCCTTGAATATGGAAAATCCTGTCTTCTTACAGGATTCCCTTGGGAAAACCTGGCCTACTCTCAGTATCTCAATACCTCCCTGATCCAAATTGCCGATATAACCGGTATATATGGGATAACCTTTTTGGCCGTCTTTACAAATTGTGTTATCTATGATCTGATATCTGGTCGTGCCGGAAAGGGAAGGGCACTGTTGGAGGGGGTTACTGCCTGTATACTCATAGCGCTGGTCTTTTACTATGGTACGTTCAAGATCGACAGCTTAAAAGAGACTATAAAAGATGCAAAATCGGTTGAAGTTGCGCTGATTCAGGGCAATATTGACCAGAGTATAAAGTGGAATCCGCAGTATCAGAAAGAAACATTGAATATATATGAGGATTTGTCCTCAGGAACAATGCAATCGGGTCAGGGATTGGTTGTCTGGCCTGAAACTGCCGTCCCGTTTTTTTTCCAGAATGCGGATGACAGGCAAAAAGATATCCTGTGTCTTGCGGAAAAGTTGAAGTCTTACCTCCTGTTAGGCAGCCCAAGTTATGTAAAAGAAAACAGGAGAGCATCCTTTTTGAACAGCGCTTATCTGATATCACCGGCCGGTGCTGTTGCAGGGAGATACGATAAGGTGCATCTGGTTCCTTATGGTGAATATGTGCCGTTGCATTCATTATTCCCCTTTTTGGATAAATTAGTAACTGGTGTTGGCGACTTTAAGTCCGGCAGGGGATACTATCCTCTTCTGATGGATGATGAAAAGATAGGCGTCCTTATATGTTTTGAAGGTATATTTCCTGAAATCAGCAGGGAGTACAGAAAAAATGGGGCCTCGCTGCTCGTAAATATAACCAACGATGCCTGGTTCGGCAGGTCATCCGCCCCCTATCAGCATCTGTCTATGACAGTATTCAGGGCGGTGGAAAACCGGCTTTATATTGCAAGGGCGGCCAATACCGGGATAAGCGCCATAATAGGGCCAACTGGAGAGATCATCTCGAAAACGGAATTGTTCGAGCGGACAGCGCTTACCGGGACAGTAAAATTTATCGATTACGAGACCTTTTATTCAAAGTATGGTGATATATTTATCTGGTCTTGCTTTTTCTTATTATTTTTGCTTTTTTTAATTTCAATTTTCAGGAGGAGAAAAGAGAATGATCGAAGATTTGTCTGAAGCTATAAGAGATTTAAATAAAAGAATTGACAGTCTCAGAGGTTGTCTTTGACATAGATAACAAGGAGAGAGAGATAAAGGAGCTTGAAAAGTGTTCCATGAAAGAAGATTTCTGGGGTGACCCCGAAAAAGCCGGAAAGGTATTGAAGAAAAAAACTCAACTGGCTGCTGCCGTTGAAAAGGTGAAGGAGTATGAAAATACTATCGAGGATATTGGAGTCCTTTTTGAACTGGCCGGAGAAGAAAATGACGGAGAAGCGCTGGAGGAGGTCAGAAATGATCTTGACAAGCTCGAAGCTTCAGTAAAGAATGAAGAATTCAAGATGATGCTGGACAGTGAGCAGGATTCGATGAATGCCATCATGTCGATTCATGCCGGCGCCGGCGGCACCGAGGCTCAGGACTGGGCGGAAATGCTTTTGAGGATGTATCTGAGATGGGCAGAGAGAAGGGGATTTTCCGCAAGTATCATCGATCTGCAACCGGGGGACGAGGCGGGTGTAAAGAGCGTCACGATGACCATTGAAGGTGAGTATGTCTATGGTTATAGCAGGGCGGAGGTCGGAATACACAGGCTTGTGCGTATATCTCCTTTTGATGCCGGCGGACGGAGACATACTTCCTTTGCGTCTGTATTTGTATATCCCGAGGTGGATGATGAGATAGTGGTGGAGATCGATGAAAAGGATCTGAGAATAGATACATACAGGTCTACCGGAGCCGGGGGACAACATGTAAACAAGACTGACTCAGCCGTCAGGATTACCCATATTCCTACAGGGGTTGTTGTGCAGTGCCAGAATGAAAGGTCCCAGCATAAGAACAAGGCTATGGCGATGAAGGTTTTAAAATCAAGGATCTTTGATCTCAGACTCCGGGAACAGAACGAGAAGTTAAGTGAGATGAGTAAGTCGAAAAAAGGAATTTCCTGGGGAAGCCAGATACGCTCGTATGTGCTTCACCCCTATAAAATGGTTAAAGATCACAGGACAAATATTGAGATTGGAAATGCCGATAGTGTCCTGGATGGGAATATAGATGTCTTTATTGAGGCATATCTACAGTGGTCAGTGATCAGTGGTCAGTGAACAGTATTTTCTGCCCACTGTGCCCACTGACCACTGAAAAAAAGGAGTTCCTAAATGAAACGACTGAAGATTTTATTATTATTAACAATACCCTGTCTTTTTTTCCTTGCCTGCTCGTATCCAATGCGGACAATCTCCGGAATATCTTTGAACCACCATCCAAAAGATATTCTTTCGACCGATAAAAAAACAGGCGAGAAACAGTGCAAGGCAGATGTCAAAACCGCGGTTGATGAAACAACAGAAAAAACACAGCAGAAGAAAGAGGAGAAGACCGAAAATGGTAAAGTAAACAAAAAAGTGAAAAATCATGAGCAGGAGACCATGGATGAAGCCCTTGACCTGCTCGGTGAGTCCCAGGATTCCTGGGAAAAAGGAGACCTTGAAAGCGCCTTGAAATCACTGGATAAGGCGTATGAGCTCATACTGGATGTCAATGGGAACCTGGATATCTCCAGGCAAAAGGATGACCTGCGTTTCATGATATCCAAACGCATCCTGGAAATTTACGCCTCAAGATACACTGTCGCAACGGGAAATGGAAGTGAAATACCGCTTATTATAAATGAAGCCGTTAAAAAGGAAATTCAACGTTATACTACTTCAGACCGCAATTTTTTTATAAGGTCTTACCGGCGCTCCGGCCTTTACCGGCCAATTATCCTGAAATATCTGACAGAGGCGGGGCTGCCTGAGGAGCTTTCCTGGCTGCCGCTGGTCGAAAGCGGGTTTAAAATTAAGGCGCTTTCAAGCGCCCGCGCCCTTGGATTGTGGCAATTCATTCCTTCGACAGGTTATAAATTCAGTCTCAAGCGTGACCGTTTCGTGGATGAACGGATGGATGTGGAAAAATCGACAAAGGCGGCAATTGCCTATCTTAAAGAACTTCAT
>JAUWQS010000236.1 GCA_030610915.1 Pseudomonadota bacterium
GGCGAGATAAACCGTTGCAAGAAGCTCTAACAGCTTTTCACTGTTGTTTCCATACTCCTGCAATGCGTGTTTAAGGGGAAGATGTTTGGATTTGCCCTTGCTGCTTAGCCTGGTGGAATAGGTTGCCATAAAAGCGAACGGATAATCGTCGCTTTTATTTTCCACAAGATGAAAAAATACCCTGCCCACAAGGTGAACATTGGGGCTGTAGGCCCTGATAAAATCCTCGACGGTCCCATCATAGGATTTAATGGCGCTGGTGAATGTCTTTGAAAGTCTTGACCATATATCCTCCAATAGCGTAGCGTTTAAGTATTCCGAACCCACCATCAAGGGGGCACATTCTAAATGCCCGGCCAGTTCATCCTCTTTTATCGAGACCTTTGCCTTATGGCGTAAGATCTCCAGGTCCGGTGTCTGAATTAGTTTTTTGACAAATAACCCGGCAAAATTACGCCAAAAATCAAGGGAAGGGGGGAGGATTACCTGATGATCGCAAAACCCAAGGAACAGAAGCCATAGATCGGTGCCGTCACAAAAACGCCTGTATATCTCTTCCTGCAGCAGCCTGCCGCTTTCATTTGCCGGCTCTTTCGTATCTGTCCATTCCGGCTGTACAGAGCCGTTGGGCATAATAACAATGTTTAATTCCTGGGAATCGGTCATTGGTATATTAGTAACTACTCAGGTTGTCAGGTTCAAGGTTCACAGTTCACGGTTAAAAGAGTTCCAATCAAATCGATTCTGTAACTTCTCAATAAATTAGGATAGGGGAGGTTTTAACCTCCCTATAGGGGCGACTAAAGTCGCCCCTACCCAAATTTATTGAGATATTACTCGATTCTCTTCCTTCAACCGTTGAACCGTGAACCCCGGAACTGTGAACCTGAGCAGTTACGTATATTAAAAGGTAAGCGTTCACCGCAGAGAGCTGCTTTGAACGCTTACGAAAATAAGTATGATGTCCCCGGATTATCCAACTAAGGGACTAAATTATCTCGTGTTATTTGGCATTATGGAACATGCTTGAGAAGTAATAAGCCGCTTGTCAGCGGTTATTAGTGTGAGATCATAGACAATGGCCGTGGCGACCAGAAATCGGTCAGCCGGATCCTCTTGGACAATATCAAGCATTCGGCTCTGAATGGCAACTTCATGATTAACAGGCGCTTCTTTAAAGGGAATGGTTTTGAATACGTCCCTCAGCCAGAGCTCCGGCCTGGCATCCAAAACAATACGTTCCTTTTCAGCAAGTATTATTACTTCCCATGTGCTGATCGGGGAAAGCCATAGTTCATTGGAAGAATTTTCCAGTTCCGCTGAAACTTCCATGACAAGGCGCTCCGGTTCCAGAAGGCTCCACAATAAAATATGTGTATCCAGCAGCAGTTTCATCCCTGCTCCAAAGCTTCCCATTCGCGTGAACTGAGTGCGGGAGATATAATATCTCCAGTGATCGTTCCCCTTGAACGAAACATTCCCAGCCACGAGTCACGCCTTTCCGGTTGTGGAGGGGGTTCAATAATGGCAATGGGTTCTCCCCGGCGCGTGACCAGAACAGGTTGTCCTGTTTGTTTCACCCTGCTCAAAACCGCAAGGCATGTAGCCTTGAATTTTGATATCACGATAGTCTCCTCTTTCATAAAATTATGTCCTCCCACTGATATGGTGAAAGCGTACCATGGTCAAGCGCCATAGTCAATCCAAATCCACCGCCTGCGTTTGTATGAAATCCGGGGACACCATGCTTATTTCTATCGAACATAAAGAGGTGAGGTGTCACCGGATTACGACCATTTAGCCAAAATGCCAGTATTGGCAAATCAGCTAAATGCCGATTTATTTCCTTCGTTCTCACGCTTTGCCTCACTCTATCTCTTGGTTTCCACGCAGGAGCGTGGGAACGAGGGCAAAGTTATTTACTTGTTGATGGATGTCCCCCTAATCCCTCAACGGCGACCTGATCCCTTTCCTTATAAAACGTACGTTCCCCTTGTTCTCCAGAAAAAGAATCGACAGACAAACCGCAATAAGGCATACTTTCTCACAATAAATGGTATACTCGGGAGGTGATGGAATTGTCCAAAGTAACTGCTAAATATCAAGTAACCATACCTGTAAATGTCAGGAAGGAACTGGGTATAATTCCAGGAACGGAAGTGGACATCGCAAAAAAAGGCTCAAAATATATCCTCGTTGTTGATCCGATAGAAACACTCAGAAAAAAGTGGCGCGGAAGGTTCAGGGACAAAGCGACAACAATGGAATATATGGATGAAGTCAGGGGCAACGTAAATTGAGAGTCTGCGTAGATACGACTATTCTGCTTGATATTTTGAAAGATGAATTCAGAATCTTTCAAGACAAGCTATACATTGCTCTCGCAAGAAAAGAGAAACTGGTTGCGCCCTCGATGGTGTTCGCAGAACTTATGCCCCAATTTAAAGGAAACACCAGGCTATTGGGCGAGTTTTTAGAAGAGCACAAAATCGCGATAGAACCGCTTGACCTCGATTCTGTCATTGCCGCATCAGAAGGCTGGATGAAGTATTTGAAAAGAAAAACAAAATTAAAATGTCCTCAGTGTGGTTACAGCCTGAATCTTAAAGAGCATTTCCTGTCGGATTTTTATATTGGAGGGTTCGCTTCGGCAAAATGCAGCGCCATTCTTACCAGAGACAGAGGTATATACACCAAATATTTCCCCAGGTTGGTTGGCTATGAAAATTGTCTCAAAAATAAAGAATATTAATGGGGGGGGTCAATCAAGGAAAAATAGAAACGTCCCCAAAGTTCCCACTTGTAGGTAAGCGCAATGATTCTGCTGTCTATAGAGGATTAGCAAGACTATAGTAGCGTACACGCAAACAACATTCGCATCGTAAGAGTAAGCTTGCTCGCAAACAGCGTGCCCATCGTAGACATGACCCGATTTAGTTTTATCAAATCGGGATCGTGTACCCAGAAAGATTTTGTGATGATCTTTTCTTTTTCGTGTTTTCGTGATAATTTCTTAACCAAACATTTAACATTTAACGCAACTATAATCATGGGAGGTCATCCATGGAACGAATGATAAATCTTCATGTTGAAAAACTTCCAGAAGGTGTTTACCTGGCAACTTCTGATGATGTTCAAGGACTTGTTGCTCAAGGCCGTACAGTGTCTGAAACTATAGAAATTGCAAGAGATGTGGCCAGGCGGTTATTTGAGGCGAAAATGGAAAGAGATGGACTGGAATCTCTTCCTGAAGTATCTGATGAATTTGATTATTCCTTAGTGATAGGCACTTAAATGGGAAGACTTTCCGGATTTAAGTATCGTGAGATAATTAAACGACTGAAGCGGTTAGGATTTGAATTTGACCGTCAAGCAGCAGGGAGCCATGAAATCTGGTTCAATCCAGAAACACATCGATATACCACTGTTCCCAATCATCCTGGAGACATGCCGGAAGGGACATTACGAGCCATTTTGAAGGAGTCAGGAATAACACCAGATGACTTTCTGACAAAATAGAGACCTTCAAATTCCCTTTCTTGCCCCCCGAACAACATTCACATGGTAGGAGCGAGCTTGCTCGGTTAAATAGGGAAGTGTCCCCATTTAACACCTTTTTGTTTATCCTGATTTTTCATGCTAATTGTTTTAAAGTTGCGGGGTTTCTTCATATTTATTTAATGGGGCGGTTGGAATGCCACGAACGGCTATGAAAAGAGGGTGGCCAATAAAGGAAAAATAGAAACGTCCCCTTTTCCTATTCCTTCTTGAAGCTTTTTCGTATCTTTGTGCTTTCGTGATAATCAGATAGGAATCCCTTGACAAATGAGGCAACATGCAAATATAATGTAGTCACATTCAAAATATTTAAAGGGGTC
>JAUWQS010000353.1 GCA_030610915.1 Pseudomonadota bacterium
GGGCTCCCTACGTTTCACCTGCTGATGACAATAAGGAAAGTCTGGATGATTTTCCTTAATCATTCATAATTATAACCACTGCTCAGGGTGGTCAATTTTGGGTTAGCACAGGTGGTCAATTTTCGGTTGTCATTCCCAACCGCAAGTATCAGCAGGAGATACTATCGCAGAACATTTCAAGCTCCAGCCCTTACCGCCGCCTGAAACTGGTTATGGACTACTGGTGCGCCCTCTGGTTCTGGCCTATAGAAAAGGCCGACCTTCTTCCGACACGTGAAGAGTTCCTGCTGGAGCTTTCCCTTATCCTCAAAGGTAATGTATACGACACACAAACGGCGGAAGGCGAGCAAATATCACTCTTTCCAGATACCATGCCGCGGCAGATCGCTCTGGATTTAGTGGATGAGTATGGTTGGGTAGATGTGGACAAACTCTGCCGCGAGCTTCCACGCCTCTCTCTGGTTCAGAAACTTGCCGAAAAACACCGTTTTCTCCACTGGGAACTTGAATTTGCTGATATCTTCGCCGACAGGGGCTGCTTTGACCTGGTCCTGGGGAATCCGCCGTGGATTAAGGTGGAATGGGAAGAATCGGGAATCATGGGTGACGCGGAACCGCTTTTCGCGATCAGAAAATTCACCGCTTCACGGCTCGCGACACTGCGGGAGGAAACCCTCGAAAAATACGACCTGAGAAGCGGGTATCTTGCCGCCTTTGAGGAGGCGGAAGGAACGCAGAATTTTCTGAACGCGATTCAGAACTACCCACTCCTGAAGGGCGTCCAGACAAACCTTTACAAGTGTTTTCTTCCTCAGGCTTGGATGGTGGGAAGAAGCGATACGGGCGTTTCAGGATTTCTCCATCCCGAGGGGATATATGATGATCCGCATGGAGGAGCTCTCAGGGAAAAATTATATCAGCGGTTGCGGTACCATTTTCAGTTCCAAAATGAGGCAAGGTTATTTCCAATCGCCCCTGTGAGCCAATATAGCGTGAATGTTTATGGATCCCCGCAAAGCTTGATTAACATTGAATCAATTTCTAATTTGTTTGTACCAGCAACCATATCCGCATGTTATCAACATAATGGCCATGGTGATGTTCCAGGAATAAAAACTGATGAAAATAAGTTAGGAATAGTTGGTCATGCCAACCGCATAATAACAATGAGACAAAAAGAAATGTCACTTTTTGCCAAACTTTACGACAGGGAAGGCATTCCACAGTTGCAAGCCAGACTTCCGGCATTACATTCCACTCAATTACTTGGTGTACTTGAAAAGTTTGCCGCGCAACCGAAGCGATTGGGCGATATGAGAAAAGAGTATTACTCGACAGTAATGTGGGATGAGACAAATGCAGTTAAAAAGGACGGCACCATACGCCGCGAGACACGTTTCCCCCATTCCGCGTGCGACTGGATATTGTCCGGACCTCATTTTCATATTGGCAACCCGTTTTTCAAAACTCCTCGGCAAATTTGTACACAGAAGGAACATTATGATGTTTTAGATCACACCACACTTCCCGACGATTATCTACCCCGCACCAATTATGTGCCCGACTGCACTCCCGCAGAGTACCTGCGTCGTACGCCGAGGGTACCGTGGGGAGATAGGAAGCCTGTGACGGAGTTTTATCGAATTGTGAACCGCGAGATGATTGGACCATCTGCAGAACGTACATTAGTTCCTGTAATCGTGCCTAAATTGGTTGGACATGTTAATACTTCGCTTGCCACTGCTTTTATGAAAAGGAAAACGTTGTTGAATTACTATGTGTTAGGTCTATCATTACCAATTGATTTTAGAGTAAAGACAACAGGGATGGGCCACGCAAATGTTACATTGATTAGCCAGTTGCCAATCCTATCCGATAGTTCACCATTCAGGCAACCGCTTAATGCACGAGCCCTCCTCCTCACTTGCATTACTACACACTACGCCGACCTCTGGCAAGAATCCTGGAACGACGCCTTCAAGTCGGATCGGTGGACAAAATCAGACCTTCGCCTCCCTGACGCTCACTTTTCCAACCTGACCCCCGAATGGAACCGCAACTGCACTCTCCGCACCGATTATACCCGCCGTCAGGCTCTCGTGGAAATAGACGTCCTGGCATCCATAGCTCTCGGATTGACCCTGGATGAACTCAAAACAATATACCGCGTGCAGTTTAATGTTCTCCGAAACATTGAAGCTAACACTTGGTACGATCAGAAAGGACGTATTATCTTCATCAAAAAAAAGGGGTTCGCTGAAGTCGGCTTTTACCGCCCCGAATGGAACGAAATAAAAGACATGAAATCCGGCACCGTCAAACGAACAATCACGGACGACACCCTACCCGGCGGCCCCCGCGAACGCACCATCACCTACGAAGCCCCCTTCGACCGCTGCGACCGTGAAAAAGACTACGAAACCGCCTGGGCTGAATTTGAGAAGCGATTAAAATGAACCCTGTACAGAGGCTAATAGATTGGTGCTATTCGTCAATCATTTTGATCAGGGCTTAGATGAAGTTGTGATTCACGCGCTAATTCGACAGCAATCATTCTTATCCGCATGCTTTCCACTGGCCATCCTGTTATGTTTGCATGTAACAGATGAACTGCTGGCGCCGGTTTTATGGTTAATTCGTGTTTAAAAACATTTGATGCAAAAATATCCGCACGACCTATAAGTGGCTTTTCACGAACTTGGGCCACAAATTTTCTTCCAATATCCCAGATATCATCACTGTTGAGGGCATTAATGCGATAAACCGATGTCTCGCCATTGCGTAATGGCATAAATGCACTATGCCTAACTGTCATATCGTCGGGTCTGTATTTGTTTCTTTCAAGGATGTACCGCGACAAGAGTTCTTCAGTGTATATTCCGGCCTAAACCTGCCACC
>JAUWQS010000449.1 GCA_030610915.1 Pseudomonadota bacterium
CCCTCGACCTCCGAGGCCACAACCCGGCGCTCTAACCAACTGAGCTACACCCACCATAATATTATGGCACGCCTGCAGGGATTCGAACCCGGGACCTACGGATTAGAAGTCCGTTGCTCTATCCAGCTGAGCTACAGGCGCGCAACCCCCAAAAGTAAAATATATTATATAGACCCATTAACAGGTTTTGTCAAGACCAAATGAACATCGAATATCCAACATCGAACGAAAAACAAACATCCAATACCGAACATTCAACAGATGTTTCTGTCTCCCCATCTTTTCCCATTCAACATTCGATGTTGGACGTTCATTTTTCAACACGTTGTTTAGGCTGAAGGCTGAAGGCTGTTAGGGCTGAAGGAATATTAATCATAACTACCTTCTACCTACAGCCTTCAGCCTAAACAACCTATTTATCACCTGACATAACCCGCAATTCCATCGTACCTGTCGCCTCTCCTGGTACATTCCTCTCCCCCTGGATCGGTTGTATAAAAATAAACCCCGGAAGAAAGATTGAACCATCGATACAGTTCTTTTGTTTCAAAAAGCCTGCTGGTTGCAATATTTCCTATCGATTCTTCAAAAACATAACCCTTCAGGGATTTCCCTCCGCCGTCCCTCTCATAGGAATAAAAGTGATCGCCCTTTGATGGATTACGCCACCTGAAGAATGGAATTGTCCCCGGTGTGTTCTTGTCAAAAAGCCTGAAAGCGACCCCCTCCCTCTTATATCCTTTGAGAAAATCTATATCCTCAAGCTCAGGATTTGCGGTGTATATGCAATCGGTTCCTTTAACATAGTGATAAATTTTCAGGATTTTCGAAGCCCTGTCCTTTGTGACATGAAGAGCCACCTCAACAACCGCCGCTCCCCCGTTAGAAGTGAACAGTATATTATTACAATAATATCCCGGCTTCAGTCCCTGCGGGTCTATCATAATATTGATATAATCCGTTTCTCTCGTTGTCGTGCCGGTACAGGGAGAAATTTTTAGCCAGTCGCGTTTCCCCATAACTATATTTTCACTGTAAATCCTCACACCCTCAACCACCACACACCCTTCATGGCTGATGAGTTTCAGGACATGCTCCCCATCTTCAAGGCCTTCCGCAACCAGGAATTCCGCTCTCTCTTTCTTCTCAGAATAACAATCAACCTCCTTCACCAATTTACCATCAATATATGCCAGCAGGTCTCCTCCATTAAAATCTTTCCGGAAAAAGACGGAGATACCCTTTCCCGAGAAGCCATATTTTAATATGGCATCGCTGCCACACCCGCAAGGAAAACCCTCGTCCTCATACCATGCGCCGGAAATATCAACCGAATCCTTCAGACGATCCGGCGCCATATAGATTGTCCTCTTCCCATTAATCTTCTCATTCAGAAAGGAGACATATCTGCCCTTTTTAAGGGATATACCGGCAAAGATTCTATCTTTTCGCCACAGCCGCGCCCTCCATTTCAGAACATCTTTGCCTCCATTTCTCAATTTAATCCTCTTGACCAGACGCTTGCCGGGTTCAACAATACCTGCATCTATCCCTAATGGTTCCACTTCCATAAGCGGAGCTGACTCCGCCCGGGCAATCTCAAATCTCAAAAAAACCCTTCTCATACCGCCATCAGACATCAGCTTTATCATCTCCCTCCGGCTTCCCGCGGGCAAATTCTTCACATAGGTTGCAAAACTGCCCTCCGATTCCAGCCTTAACTGAACCGGATATGCCTCTTCGGTCTCTTCGCTACCCTCCTTCATGGATCTGAAAGAAACCCTGATGTAATCTGATTTGTTGTCCACAATACCTGACAGCTTTCCCCCTTTACTTAAAGACCAGCCGGAAGGCGCATCGGCATGCCAATTTACAACTCCGGAACCAAGGTTCCTTAAGAAAAAAACACCCCTGGAACTTTCTCCCGGACCCACGGAGCCAAGATCTATCTCCCTCGGAGACACCGCCAGCGCTGGTTGTGATACCCCCTCTTCAACTATAACCCGCGCGACACAGCTTACCCTGTCTCCCCTGATCTTTCTGATCTTCGTCTCCCCCATCTTTTTTGCCAGAAAAACAGATTTGCCATGCAAAAATTCTCCCACAGCGGGATCGGAAACCACCCACCGACCATCCAAAGGCCCGGATAAATCCGTTCTGCCGCCATCAGACCAG
>JAUWQS010000273.1 GCA_030610915.1 Pseudomonadota bacterium
GGTAGAAAAGATATGTTTCATACCTTACGTCAAAAGGGAGGGATAAGCGGTTTTCCGAGAAGAGAAGAGAGCGCCTATGACGTTTTTAATGTTGGGCATAGCAGCACATCGATATCCGCTTCTGCCGGTATTGCAGAGGCCAGATGCCTGAAAGATGAGGATTTCAATGTGGTTGCCGTTATTGGCGATGGTTCGATGACCGCAGGCATGGCCTTTGAGGGATTGAACTGGGCGGGGAGCAGAGATAAGAATCTCATAATTATACTGAATGACAACGAGATGTCCATTTCTCCCAATGTAGGCGCCATGTCATCCTATCTGAACCGCATCATGACCGGTCAACGAGTCACAAAATTGAGGTCTGAGATCAAAGGCTTTTTGAAGACGATACCCGGTATAGGGGATAAAATGTTGAAATTTACAAAACAGGCGGAAGAATCGCTCAAGGCATTTATCGTTCCGGGTGTTCTCTTTGAAGAACTGGGATTCCAATATGTGGGCCCCCTTGAAGGGCACAGTCTGGATCACCTGATAAAAACCCTGGAAAACGTGAAAAAGCTGAAGAGGCCTGTTCTGGTCCATGTTATTACAAAAAAGGGGAAAGGGTATGAGTTTGCAGAGAAGGAGCCGGCAAGATTCCATGGGACAGGTCCCTTCAACGTAGATACGGGAAAACCTCTCATTGGCAGGAATTCATCTCCATCCTATACTGAGATATTCGGCAGGACGCTGGTAAAACTGGCCCGTGAAAATCCAAGGATTGTGGCAATAACGGCCGCCATGACTCAAGGAACAGGGCTTGCGCAATTTTCCAGGGAGATGCCTGACAGATTTTATGATGTCGGCATAGCGGAGCAGCATGGTATTACCTTTGCCGCCGGTCTCGCCACTGAAGGATTTATTCCGGTGGTAACCATCTATTCGACCTTCATGCAGAGGGCGTATGATCAGGTGCTCCATGATGTCTGTCTTCAGAAACTGCCGGTAGTCCTCGCCCTCGATCGGGCGGGTTTTGTGGGAGATGACGGGGCCACCCATCATGGACTGTTTGATTATTCTTTTCTCAGATCTATCCCCAATATTGTTGTTATGGCCCCAAAAGATGAAAATGAACTCCAATACATGCTTAAAACAGCCGTCGAGTGCGGCCGACCTGCGTCGATAAGATATCCCCGTGGAAAAGCGATTGGCGTCTCACTTGACGACTCCCTGAGGCCCCTCGATATTGGCAGGGGAGAGATTGTTCGCGATGGAGATGATCTTGCAATCATAGCGATAGGGGCTACAGTATATCCTGCCCTTGCCGCTGCCAAGAAGCTAAAAGATGAGGAGGACATAAACGCTATGGTTATCAACAGCCGCTTTGTAAAACCTCTCGATGAAGAACTTTTATGCAATACGGTAGCATCCATAAAAAAGATCATCACTGTTGAGGAAAACGTCCTGATGGGAGGTTTTGGGAGCGCCATCCTTGAACTTTTTGAGAAGTCGGATATACGTGATATCACTATAAAGAGGCTCGGCATTAAGGATGAATTTGTGGAACATGCGACCCAGGCGGAATTAAAAAGCATGTATAGTATCGATGAGGACGGCATAGTAAAAGCTGCACGGAAGATGATGGATGGCTCGAAACTTGAAATTGGAAATTAGAAATTTGGGTAGTTCCCACAAAGTAGTACAGGCGTCGAGATACTGCCCAAAATGAACATCGAACAATGAGAAATGCAAAGTGTTTTTTCATCCTGTGTTTTTCATTTTAAAATTAAATACTTACATTAATAAGTTTGTAGTGTGGATTAAGCAAAGCGAATCCACCGAAAGCTTTTTGTGGCTACGCCGGCATAACAAAGAACGATTGGGAGAGATGAAACGAGTTGACAGTACCAAAGCATGAAAGCCAAATTTCCAATTTCTAATTTCCGTGAACGCTTACGATTAGACAAACTTCTTGTTGAAAGAAAGATCACCCCGACGCGTGAAAGGGCAAGGGCGCTTATTTTATCCGGGGCAGTCATCGTTTCTGAAAACAGGATTGACAAGGCGGGCACACTTGTTGGCAGGAACGCCGAGATAAGGATAAAAGGTGAAGATAACCCCTACGTCAGCAGGGGAGGTTTAAAGCTCAAAAGGGCTTTAACGGAGTTTAGAATCAACGTATCTGACCTTGCAGCCATCGATGTTGGGGCATCTACAGGCGGTTTCACCGATTGCCTGCTTCAAGAAGGGGCGAGAAAGGTGTATGCCGTCGACGTTGGTTATGGCCAGCTTGCCTGGAAGCTGAGAAAAGACAGCCGTGTAGTCGTTTTTGAAAGGACAAATATACGTTATTTTTCCGGCAGCGGTATAGAGGATGAAATAGATATAGCCACCATAGATACCTCCTTTATCTCCCTCAGGCTGGTCATTCCCGCCGTACTCAAGTTTATAAAAAAAGATGCTCAGATTCTCGCCCTTATCAAGCCACAGTTTGAAGTTGGGAGAGGGGAAGTTGGTAAAAAGGGTGTGGTGAAAGATATCGGCCTGCACAGAAGGGTTGTTCGTGAAATTGCGGAGTTTTGCAGAGAATTAAAGCTCACGGTAATGGGAACATGTGAATCCCCGATCCTGGGACCTGCCGGCAACAGAGAATTTTTTATATATGTGAGAAAACCGGTTTCGAGTTTCGCCCTTCGACAGGCTCAGGGTACGCTGGTCCCTGAGCCTGTCGAAGGGCGAGTTTCGGGTTTTGGATATGGTAATTAAACTGGCCAGAACAGCAGGATTTTGCATGGGTGTGAGAAGGGCGGTGGATATGGCGCTCGATGTCGCCGGGCGGAAGGGTAACAAGAAAATATATACCTACGGCCCACTTATACATAATCCACAGACCGTTGAAATTCTAAGAAAGAGAGGAATAATTCCGGCAGACAATATCGGTGAAATCGAAGAAGGAACGATTGTAATCAGGGCTCATGGCATATCACCCCTCGAAAGAAAAAAGATTGAAGAGAAAAATATGGAGATAATCGATGCGACATGTCCCAAGGTGTCGCGTGTACAGGCAATAATCAAAAAACACGCATCTCTGGGCTGCACTATCCTGATTGTGGGAGACAGGAAACATCCCGAGGTTGATGGGCTTCTTGGATATTCCGGTGGCAAAGGGATTGTAATAGGGAACAGGGATGAAATTGACGGCCTCCACGATCTTGATAAGGTTTGCGTTGTTGCTCAAACAACTCAGAACGTGGAAGAATATAGTGATGTGGTCAACGTACTCACAAAAAAATTCCCGAAGACGACTGTCTTTAATACCATATGTGATTCCACTGAAAAGAGGCAGGCCGAGGTCAAAGAATTGTCTTCTGAAATGGATATAATGTTTATTGTAGGCGGAAAGAACAGCGCCAACACAAAGAGACTGGCCAGGATATCGGAACTGCAGGGAACGCCCACATTTCATATTGAAACGGTGGACGATCTAAAAAAAATATCTACCGGCAGGTACGAAAAAATCGGGGTTTCTGCAGGAGCATCCACC
>JAUWQS010000504.1 GCA_030610915.1 Pseudomonadota bacterium
AAATGATCAGAGATAAGAAATTTCGGGAAGAACTAAAGAGGCTGATCTCCGGCAGGGTCCTCTTCGATGAACCTATGTGGAGGCATACCTCTATAGGGGTTGGGGGACCGGCCGATGCGCTTATATTCCCCCGTAGCGTTAAGGAGTTCAGTCGTGTTATTTCTTGTCTCTGTGATTTGAATATTCCCTTTATGCCGGTGGGTAATTGTACAAACCTTCTAATAAGGGATGGTGGATACAGAGGCGCTCTGGTCTCTTTGAGAGGGCTTACGACCGTCGACTATCGGCCTGCGGATTTCTGCGCGATTTACGCGGAAGCCGGGGTTTCCCTTTCCGAAATCGTCGATTTGTGCGTACGAGAATCACTTACCGGAATGGAATTTTGCGCCGGTATTCCGGGCTCTGTCGGCGGTGGTGTAAAGATGAATGCCGGCGCATTCGGAAGTGAGATTGTGGATGTTGTCGAAACTGTTATGCTGATGAACTGTACAGGGAAGATAGAGGTTGCACACAGGAGTGATCTCAGGTTTGAATATAGAAACCTTAATTTGCCTGAAAGGATGGTCGTCATCGGCGCAAAGTTTTTACTTGCAAGGGGATCAAAGGAGAATATTGAGGAGAAGGTTTCGGAAATTACCGGCGCAAGAAAGGAAAGACATCCCCTCGAACAACGCAGTGCGGGCTCCATATTCAAAAATCCACCGGATATTTCAGCCGGTGAGATCATAGAAGAGGCTGGACTTAAGGGCGTTAAGATTGGTGGCGCAAAGATATCGGAAGTACACGGGAACTTTATTGTGAATTCAGAGTCCGCAAAAGCAGAGGATGTCCTCGCCCTGATAGATCTGGTCAGGAAAAAGGTTTGGGAAGAGAGAGGCATCTCTCTTAAGTGCGAGGTGAAGATAATCGGGGAAGACCGGTGAAAAGATCAATTAAATCGAGAATAGAGACAAAAAAGAACAGGCTGAAAAGACGTTCAAGGAAGATTTTTTACGAAGCTGTAAAGGCATCTGTGCTGATAGGAGCTATCGCCGTCACAGCCACGTCCATGATATTCATATACAATTATATGTTCCACTCCCCTTATTTTCAGCTTGAGGAGGTGGTTATCGAGGGGTGCGGAAGGGTTACGGAGAAGGAGATAGCGGCGCTTGCGGGAGTAAAACATTTTCAAAACATCCTGGCGATCAATTTGGAAGAGACGGCCCGGAGAATCAGGGCAAATCCGTGGGTGGGAGACGTAGAGCTTGAAAGAGAACTTCCAGACAAGCTTGTTATTAAGTTAAGTGAGAAGAGGCCAATCGCTCTAATTAAGAAGGACGGGGACATATATTTTGTGGATAGCGATGGATTCATGTTTGAAAAACTTGGAAAAGGAGAGAGTGCAGACCTCCCCGTTCTTACCGGATTTGACAAGAATGCGGATCTTTTAAAAAAATCAACTGAACTTATAGCCTGTTTGTCATCCCGCGGCATGTTCCCTGAAATAAACGATGTTTCGGAGATCCGTGGAGACGACATCTTCGGTTTTTCACTTGTCACAAACGGCGGAATCTGCATTGAGCTTGGCTTCGAAAGTTACATGGAAAAACTGGAAAGGTTAAAACCGGTAATGGCGGACCTGGCCGTAAAGAATTTAGACAGGGGGTTCTTACACATTAATCTGCGCGATCCAGGCAGGGTTATTGTTCAAAAAAGG
>JAUWQS010000165.1 GCA_030610915.1 Pseudomonadota bacterium
CCGAACCATGGGTCATAATCCTTGAACGCCTCAAACTGTGAAAAAGGGTAAACATCGCCCCAGCTCCGGGAGTCGGAAAATGCAAGCCCCACATGCCGCAGGCCGTCATCGGAGGGAAACCTGGCAAGACAGACACAAAATACAAGGACTACAATGGTAAGAATAAATACCTTTTTGTTAAATTCCTGCATGAAAATCCTCTTTATTCATAGCCAGGCCTTGCAAAGACACTCCCTGTCGTTCTATCAGCAAATGCGGCCTGTTCGGATTTATGCAATAGAAGATACCCTGGTATGCTAAGAGACCTTTCATCATTTTTGTAAGCCGGAAAAAGAATTTCAGAATGAAAATACGTCTTGTCAAAAAAGGGAAGACGGTGCACAGAGGTATGGATGTTATCTCTCTGTGTTCGATTACCCAGCCTGTTTTTATCAGTAACTGCTCTGCTGTTTTTAAGGTGTAAAAATGGAGATGAGTTTTGTCCAGAATTCCCTTGGTATGATAAGGAAAACGGCCGAAAAGTACGTTAAGCCGGACATAAATATTTGCGACATTAGGCAGTGACACAATCAAAAGCCCGCCGGTCTTAAGATAAGTCTTGAGTCTGGATAAAATAAGTTCCGGATCCTTCAGGTGTTCTAAAATATCCGCCGCTACTATAATATCATATTGATCCTTTGGGCCTGTCTTCCCTGTATTTTCGATATCCATCCTGTATACCTTCCGACAATACGGAGCAGCGGATTCCGAGGAGACAGCATCCATCTCAATTACGTCAACGATAGCGCCCATTTCAAACATTTTCTTTGTCAGCGCCGCATCGCCAACCCCAAGCTCCAGAACCCTTTTCCCTTCCAAGTTTTGTGTCTTCAATTTGTTATGTATTCTTGAGTGGCTCGAAAACGGATCGTTAAACTTCTCAGGATATATCTGTCCGTTTACACACACATCAAAGTTGCGGCGGTAAAAAAGTTTTTTGCAAAACAGATAATATTTAAAGGATGTCAGGATACAGTTTAGCCCGTACCACATGCCATTGACACGACAAATTTCACGCCCGTAGTAGGTGGGAATGTGGACATCCTGAATCCTGCAGCCGTATTGTTTGGCCTGCAAAAGGATTTCGGTATCAAAATGCCAGTCATCCGTATTCTCCCAGAAAGGTATGCTTTTAAAGAAACTTGTATTAAAGGCCCTGTACCCTGAGTGAAACTCAGACAGGCGCATCTTGCATAACGAATTCTGAATCCTGGTCAAAATGATGTTTCCCAGAAATTTGTAAAGGGGCATCCCTCCTTTTAAGGCGCTTCTCCTTTTCAGCATTCGCGATCCGATTACGACATCGGCCTCATTGTTAACAATTGGGGCCAGGAGGCATTTCAGGTACTCCGGTGCATATTGTCCGTCTGCATGCAGCATAACGACAACATCAAGATCGTTATCGATTGCGTACTGGTAGCCCAGTTTTTGATTGCCGCCATACATTTTATTGACACGGTTCCTTAGAACTACAAGTTTGTCGTGATGCCCTTGAAATGACAGCGCTTTTCCAACTGTTTCATCCGTACTGCAATCATCGATCATGTACACTACCGCAACGGCCTGCCATATCTCTTCCGGAATCCGGGCAAGTGTGGCTTCTATGTGACTTTCAGCGTTGTAGGCTATTACAAAAATACCGATACGCCTGCCGTGATTATCGAAATTATGCGGTTCCATCTGTATGTTTAAACTCCTGCCACCTTATTCAGAACTTTCCATATCACTTATCAAAACAAGGTGCCGATTGCCGCTGCATTATAATCGATAAAAAGAATCTTCGATCCGTAAAATACCTCTATAATTACAGCAACATATATTAAAATTAGAGATCCTGATCTTAAGAATAGCCATCTCTCCTTGAAATATTCCGGAGACTCTTCAGAAAAGAACATCTTATGAACCACGTCAACAAACAGCAGGATCAACACCGGCGTTACAATGACGATATACCGGAGGAGCCTGGAATAACCGAGGAAACCGAGACATACATAAGTCAGAACTACGAAAAGAACGCACAAGCCGCCTGCTATTTCCGGTTTTACGGCTTTGATACCGGAATGTTTGGCAATAGATATTGACAAAATGAATATCACCAGGGTCGTCGGCATTACAGTAATCAGGTTCCCAAAATAAGAAAGCGGCGATCTGATCATGGTTACATAATATACAAAGGCATTATTTTGCAAGAGTTCTATGCCTGGCTTCCCCGGAGCGCCAATGGAGAAAAGATTTTTTGTTTCATAATAGTTCCATAAAAGCCAGACGGTTATAAAGAATATCCCAAAAGATGACACTGTTATCATTGATTTAATAAACTCAATCCTCTTACTTTTTTCAAAGAAAAGGAACCATGTCACAATAAAAATTACCGGATATATCAGGCAGGCGTCAATCTTTACAAAACAGCTATATCCAATTAGAGCAGAGGCGATGATTTTCATCCAGTATATATTTTTTGAAAATCCTCGAACCAATAAAGCGCAGCCTAAGGTAATAAAGGCAATCTTGGGATTATCGATCCAGATTTTTGTGTTGATATGGGCTATAATGGGTGTAAAAGAACTTAATAAACCAACAAGGAATAAACAAATACCGTCACAGGGTTTAAATATCTCCTTCGCAAGTAAAATCATACCTGTATAAAAAATCAGAAAACAAAATATTTGAGCGATGCATAATCCACCCAGGCCGAACAACTTGTAAAACACATAAAAGAGAATAATACCGCCGGGCGGATGAAAGAACAGGGGACTGTCATAGTTGGGATAGTCTGATAATAGTGATTCAAGTATGTGATGGCCCTGTAATGTGTAGCCGGCGCCGGAATCAATCTGCTCAATCAATGCCTGGTAAATTATCTCATCACCCTCATTATGAGGATGCACAAAAATTCCAAGTCGAATGCAGATACCTAAGAGTAAAAGCGCAATTACTGGAAGGTAACGAATAATAGTTTTTTTTGTTATCATGCCTGCGGGATATTTACATCGTCATGCCAAATCTTCACACCCCCTTGCAACACCATGAAGCATGAAGATAGGTCGAGTTTATTTTTCAGAGCAAAAAATTGACAGCTTCGCAAAAACTCTGTTATTCCCAGGTTACTTTTGTCATTTCCAGCCCCACACTTTGTCATTTCCAGCACCACACTTTGTCATTCCCGACCCCTTCTCTTTGTCATTCCCGACTTGATCGGGAATCCATGTCTTTTCAACACGCTCTGGATGCCGGATCAAGTCCGGCATGACAGTTTGAACGTGTTCTGGATGCCCCGTACAGGATACGGGGTCCGGCATGACAATTTTGAGGGTTTCAGGTTACTTCCCATTATAATCTCGACGTGCCTGGCTGTCAGACAGGTCGGCACAGCGGGGCTTTTTATGAAATCTCTTAACGAAGAAACAGGCCATGATGTAAAAGAAGACTAAAAACAGCGCCACTGTGAAGAATATATTTTTATCTATGCTAATGAGAGATTCTCCCAAGAATGTCAGCACAACAATCCCCGGCGACATCCCAATCAAAGATCCCAGGATATAATTGTGCAGACTCATGCCGGAAATACCGCCAAGATAATTCTGAGCGCCAAAAGGAAGGCCTATGATTCTGATAATAAGCATCGATAGAAATCCATTATCAGATAATTTTTTATCCACATCCGCCCACCAGCCACGAAAAAAATAAGTCCTGACAGTCTCTCTTCCCAGAAATCGGGCAACGTAATACCCCGCAATGGCGGAAAGAAAACCTCCAATCAAAGATAAGATCATGCCCTTAAGGCAGCCAAAAACAATGCCGCCTGTTATAATAATAACAGCAAACGGAAACATTAAATTCGGGGCGACGATGCAAATGCCAATATATACAAATGGACTCGCATAACCTGTCCCTGTTACGATATCCCTGTAATATTCCAGATTAAATCTTTGATTGAATCCGGTTAAATAAAGATAAATTATCAAACCGGCCAGGGCTGTCAGGGATATAATCTTTATGATGATATTATTTCTCAGGTTCATCCGGCTGACCCCATGGCCTATCGGCCACAATGAAACATGAATAAAATAGAGTTAATCACTCTTGACAGTCTCGTAAAAAGTCTGTCATTTCCAACCCCTCACGTGTCATTCCCGACTCCCCACTTTGTCATTCCCGACCTGATCGGGAATCCAGTTCTTTCCAAGTGCTTATGGACTCCCGCCTGCGCGGGAGTGACAAAAATAACGCTGGAATGACTTAAAGAACTTAGCGCCCTGCGGGCGGACTTTTTATAACACATTTATATCATTGTGAATAAAATGGGATTTCCTATACTATCAAGTTACCTTCCATTATAACGCCGCAGTACTTGCCTGGCTGGCAGACAGATCGGCATAGTGGTGCTTTTTACGGAGCCATCATCTTTCAATAAGAATTTTAAAAAAGCCTTGCACATTATCGGTTTTTATCCCCGGTTTTCTCATACGCGTCCTGCGTCACACCGGTTATGCGGTAAATTTTATGAATCTGATCTTTACTCACAAAAACCGGTTTCAATTCATTGCCGTGTCCCTTAACCATACGTCGGTAAAATTCCATCGACGGTTTTCCCTGTGGGCCTCCTGAAGGCTCCTGAATAAGGTAGCCAGCTTTCAGGTCTTGTAACAGGGCAAACGAACAATCAGGATCTCCGACAAAAGGCTTCGCTTCCTTTGGAGAGGGAAAATAGTATGTCTTCTCATTTGGAAGCCACGGTCTTATCCCTTTGCGCCCGGTATAGAGATAATAGACCGGATCACAGGAAGAGGCCAGGACTGCCTCCTGATAGGTGTTCTCCTTAATCCATGAGATAGTCTCTTTAAACCTAATTTCCCGAAAAAATTATACCTATGCCATGCCAGGGAGTTGGATGTCCAAGGCTTTGAGAATATCCCGCTGTGCCTTGGTCAACTCTGTGAGGATATGACCGTACTTCCCAGAATATTTAACCTTGGTCAACGT
>JAUWQS010000098.1 GCA_030610915.1 Pseudomonadota bacterium
CGTTCCAAAGGCAGTAAATATTCCACGTGGCCTTCTGGAATTTAAAGCAACAAAAAAGATTCCCAATAAAAATGCATTCATAGTTTGCTATTGCAAGTCAGGTGGCCGTTCATGTCTTTGCACTTGTACATTAGGAAAAATTGGATATAAAAATGTGAAAAGCGTGGCCGGCGGTTGGAAGGCCTGGGTAAAAGCCGGTTATCCCATAGAATAGAAACAGTCATTATTGAGAAGCTTCTAAAAACAGACCTCGTTAAATAGTCGAGTAGTCGACTATTCGACTATTCGACTATTTGCGGTGGATTTGGGATGAGTTTTGTCTTGACGTTGGAGCAGTTTATTGTTAGACAGCATCGGGGTTGGATACAGGCACGTAGCTCAGGGGGAGAGCATCACCTTGACACGGTGGGGGTCCAGGGTTCAAATCCCTGCGTGCCTACCATTCTTTAGTCCCTTAGTCGTGAAATTCGTGTAAAAATGGCAAAAGAATTTAGTTGTAAGTTGCGGTTTGTAGGGGACGTTCCCAGAACGGCCCGTGCTATTCGGCTTTCAACCTGAGTAGTTACACACGGACAAATGAGTTTGTCCATGCCACCCGCCCACCTTTGAGTTTTGAGCTTTTCCGGGTTAGGTTGCTTAGTCTGAAGGTATTTAGTCCATTAGTTGTAAAGTTCTTGCAAAAATGGCTTCGGCATGAAACTTTGCTCTTCGACAAGCTCAGGACGCGCCCTGAGCTTGTCGAAGGGCAAAGGAAAATCGTAACTGCTCAGGTTCACAGTTCAGTGGTTAGAAAACGATCAACCTTGAACCTTAGAATTGTGTTTTGTTATGAGAGAAATTAAGATCAGCCTGCCTGATGGTTCTGCGGTATCATACCCGAAAGGGGTTACTGTCAGAGAAGTAATCGCGTCGTGGAGAGACAATTTGCTTATTTCCGCGGTGGCGGCGAAGATCGACGGGGCGCTCGTTGATTTAAGCTCTTCCGTTAAGGAGGATTCTTCACTGAGAGTTGTTGATATCAACTCGAAAGAGGGTTTGGAGATACTCAGACACAGCATATCCCATGTGATGGCCCAGGCTGTGAAGGGCATTTTTGACGACGTTAAGGTAAGCATTGGACCTGCCATCGCCGATGGTTTTTACTATGATTTTGAATACGCTAAATCCTTTACACCGGAAGATCTCGGTAAAATTGAAAAAGGAATGAATAAGATAATATCTGCCGATTATCCTTTCGAGCGCAAAGATGTCTCGAAGGAAGAGGCTATTTCCATATTCAAGGAAATGGGTGAGACATACAAGGTTGAGTTGCTGAACGATATGTCTCAGGATGTTAAATGTGTAAGTCTTTACAGTCAGGAAGGATTTACTGATCTGTGCCGCGGGCCGCATATACCGTCCACAGGTGTGATCAAAGCGTTTAAACTCACGAGTATTGCGGGAGCTTACTGGCGCGGAGATGAGAGAAACAAGATGCTTCAACGCATCTACGGCACAGGCTTTGCCAACAAGAGAGACCTTGATGCGCATCTTTTAATGATTGAAGAGGCAAAGAAGAGGGATCACCGAAAGTTGGGGAGAGAACTTGATCTTTTTCAGATAAATGAAGAGGCTGGACCCGGTCTTATCATATATCATCCGAAGGGCGCCATTTTGAGGACTATTATTGAGGATTGGGAGAAGAAAGAGCACCTTAAGCGCGGCTACGATATGGTTATAGGACCTCAGATATTGAAGGATGATCTCTGGAAGAAATCTGGGCACTTTGACCATTACCGGGAGAGCATGTATTTTACCGAAGTTGAGGGCCGGACCTATGGTATAAAGCCGATGAACTGCCTTGCCCACATGCTGATATACAAGTCCAGGATAAGAAGCTACAGGGATCTTCCCATCAGATACTTTGAACTCGGCACCGTTCACAGACATGAGAAGACAGGTGTGCTGCACGGCTTGATGAGGGCCCGCCAGTTTACTCAGGATGATGCGCATATATTGTGCACGCCACAGCAGCTTAACTCTGAAATCAAGGCGATTGCCGATTTTGTCGATTATGCGATGGGTATTTTTGGTTTTGAATATGAGGTGGAACTCAGCACAAGACCGGAGGACTCAATAGGTTCCGATGAGGATTGGGAACTGGCTGTCTCGGCGCTTGAGCAAGCGCTTAAGGATAAAAATATCTCTTATGATATCAACGAAGGAGAAGGCGCTTTTTATGGGCCGAAGATAGATTTCAAGCTTAAGGATGCCCTGAAACGAAGTTGGCAGTGTGCGACAATACAGTGTGATTTTACGTTGCCTGAAAGGTTTGATCTCAGCTATGTCGGGCCTGATGGAGAAAAGCACAGGCCTGTTATGCTGCACAGGGTTATTCTGGGCGCTATTGAAAGGTTTATGGGGGTGTTGATCGAGCATTACGCCGGGGCATTCCCCGTCTGGCTGTCTCCGGTGCAGGCGGTTCTGCTCACGGTGACAGAAAAACAGATACCTTACGGCGAAGAAGTTTACAGTCAACTAATTGATGCGGATATAAGGGTGAAAAAAGATTTTAGAAACGAGAAACTGGGATACAAGATAAGAGAAGCACAGACGCAGAAAAATCCTTATATGCTGGTGATCGGTGACAGAGAAGTCGATTCTAAAAGTGTCTCTCCGAGGCGGAGGGATGGGAAGAATCTAAGATCGATGAGTGTGGATGATTTTGTTTTGCTGGTTAGAGAAAAATGTAGTAAGTATCAATGATATATTAAATATTAAAATGAGAAATGAGAAATTAATTATTTGTAATTTTCTATTTTGATATTTTAATTAATGGTGTCCAACAGGAGGTGACTTATAGCTAAGAACTTCAGAATAAACAGGGGTATCAAATCTGATTCTGTGAGAGTTATTGGTGTCGAGGGTGATCAGCTCGGTATATTGACTTTGACGGATGCCATTGAGGAGGCCGGAAAGTCAGGCCTCGATCTGGTGGAAGTGGCTCCCGGTTCTTCGCCGCCTGTATGCCGGATTATGGATTACGGAAAGTACCTGTATAAACGAAGCAAGAAGCTCCAGGAGGCGAAGAAAGGAGCGATCTCTGTCCAATTGAAAGAGGTGAGGATAAGACCTAAGATCGAGGAACACGATATGCAGTTTAAATTTCGCCAGGTGCAGAAATTTCTCGATCAGAGCAATAAGGTCAAGATAACTATGATATTCAGGGGGAGAGAAATGAGACATACCGATATCGGAAAGAATATCATGGATGAGATAAAGAGCAGGTTGGGAGATACGTGTGTTATTGATGTGTCTCCAAGACTTGAGGGGAGAAATATGGTAATGATTGTGTCTCCGAAAAAAAATAGAACAGGAGATTGATGACTGCTTAGGTAGAAGGTAGAAGGTGGAAGGTAGGGGCGAAAGATTTTTCGCCCGTACTAATTAATATTCCTTCAGCCTAAAAGCCTTCCGCCTGACTAGTTGAAAATGAGTAAAGAGAGGGTGGTTTTATGCCGAAGTTGAAGACACACAGAGGAGCGGCTAAGAGGTTTGGCGTGACTGGAACAGGAAAGATAAAGAGGAACAAGGCCTTTGCCAGCCATATCCTTACTAAAAAAACATCTAAGAAAAAGAGAGGCTTGCGGAGATCTGTAGTTATGGATAAGACGAACGCGAAGGTGATTAAGAAGTTAATTCCTTATGTATAATCGTCAAGGTTAGGAGATATATAGAAATGCCAAGAGTGAAGAGAAGCATAGGCGCGAAAAAAAAGAGAAGGAAGATCCTTAAACTGGCAAAGGGGTATTTCGGGGCAAGGAGCAGATTGTACAGGACTGCTACAGAAGCCGTTGACAGAGCAATGAAGTACGCCTACAGGGATAGGAGGACAAGGAAAAGAGATTTCAGGAGGCTGTGGATAATCAGGATAAATGCGGCTGCCCGAATGAATAATGTTACGTACAGCAGACTGATTGACGGTATGAAAAAGGCGGGGGTGGAGATAGACAGAAAAATCCTTGCTGACCTTGCAGTTAATGATCCCCTGGGATTTTCAAAGGTTGTCGGTGTTGCTATGGGTGAGCAGGCAGCATGAAAGAAAGCCTTGTGAAATTTCAGCGGGATGCAGAGTCTGAATTGAATTCCGCAGGAAGCAGAGATGAACTCCTTACGATACGAACAAAATATCTGGGCAGAAAAGGACTTCTTACAACGCTTCTTCGCAAAATAGGAAGTGTGCCACCTGAGCAGCGGCCGCTGTTGGGGAGACTTTCCAATGAGATAAAGCAAGTTCTCTCCGTAAAGCTTGAAAACGCCCTGGAGGAGATTGCTTATAGGGAAAAAGATGAGGCATTCCTGCGCGAAAAGATCGATGTTACTCTTCCCGGCAGGGGGGTGGGACATGGGAGAATTCACCCTATAGTTCAGATGTCTCGCGAGATATGTGAGGTTTTTTCGGGGCTTGGTTTTTCTGTGGTGAAGGGTCCTGAAGTAGAGCTTTCCTATTATAATTTTGAAGCTCTTAATATCCCCGAAGGTCATCCCGCCAGAGATATACAGGATACATTTTATGTGGAGGACAATATTGTTCTTCGCACCCACACATCTCCCGTACAGATAAGGATTATGGAAAAGCAACGGCCCCCTGTTAGGATTGTGTCGCCAGGGAAGGTCTACCGACCCGATTCAGACATATCCCATACCCCTATGTTTCATCAGATTGAGGGTCTACTGGTTGATAAAGATATTACCTTTGGCGACCTTAAGGGCGTTTTGACATACCTTCTGCAACAAGTCTTTGGCGAAGGGACTGCTCTGAGATTTCGTCCAAGTTTCTTTCCATTCACGGAACCCAGCGCCGAAATTGATATTCAATGTATTATCTGCGGCGGGGCCGGATGCAGTGTATGTGGCCGTAGCGGTTGGATTGAGATCCTTGGGGCGGGCATGGTTGATCCTGAGGTCTTCAAAGCGGTGGACTATGACCCTGAAGAGGTATCAGGCTTTGCCTTCGGTCTCGGTGTTGAGAGAATTGCCATGCTCAAATATGGTATATCGGATATTAGACTGTTTTATGAGAATGATCAAAGGTTTCTGGAACAGTTTTAAGGTAACTACCCAGCCGCAGATTCACGCAGATAAGTTTAATGCTTTCGTAAAAAGTTCACATAGTGTCATTCTGAGGAGCCCTTCGCCCATGTCATTCTGAGGAGCGAAGCGACGAAGAATCTCAACGATATCAGATTCTTCGCTATCGCCCAGAATGACAAAGGAGTATTTTCCCGACTTCCAAGTAACTTACGCGAAATTGCACTCAAAAAGTGACTCCGTCGGGCGAGACGCCCGACCTACTACGGGGGGGCAGAAGAACATTGCATCCCGCACCGCACAGGGTAGGCGTCTTTGCACCCAGGGAATAGTAGGACAGGCGTCCCGCCTGTCTATAAAAATGAATGCAACCTGGCATTAAAAGCAAGTTACTTTCCATTATAATGCCGACGTGCCTGCCTGTGCGTACCAACACGCAGACAGGTCTGCATAGCGGAGCCTTTTACGAGACCATTAGGTTTAAATACAAAGAAATCACGTGACTACTCAGCCTGACTACGTGAGCAGTTACGTTTTAAGAGGCACAATGTTAGTCAGTCTCAGATGGCTTAAAGATTATGTTGATATTGAAGCGGGGCCGGGAAAGCTTGCCGATAGATTGACTATGGCCGGGCTTGAAGTGGAATCTGTAAATGAAACAGCCCCTGAGTTTTCCGGTGTTGTTGTGGCGAAGATTCTTTCCACAAGGCCTCACCCCAATGCCGATAAACTAACCTTATGTGAAGTTACGACTGGGGATAAAGATTATCCCGTTGTGTGTGGTGCCAAGAATATAAATGTGGACGATATCGTTCCCCTGGCGCTGGTGGGTGCAACGCTACCGGGCGGTTATACGATTAAGATCTCCAGGATTAGAGGGGAGTTGTCTAATGGTATGCTCTGTTCTGAGGATGAGCTTGGGATAGGGGAAGATACCACGGGAATAATGATACTCCCCAAGGAGCTTTCTGTGGGTGAAGATGTGACGGTTGCTCTTGGCTTGAGAGACACTGTCTTTGATGTCGGAGTTACTCCCAACCGTTCTGATTGCCTGAGTGTAATCGGGATTGCAAGAGAAGTTGCAGCCATGACAGGGAAAAAGCTCAAGCTTCCGAAAATAGTGTTTCCTGAAATGGAAGAGGACATTGAAGATATCACATCTGTGGAGAATCTTGCTCCCGATCTCTGTCCGAGGTATACAGTCAGGGTAGTCAAGAATGTAAAGATCATGCCTTCTCCACGCTGGATGCGCTTCCGGCTTGAGGCCGCAGGGATTCGCGCGATAAATAATA
>JAUWQS010000180.1 GCA_030610915.1 Pseudomonadota bacterium
ATCCATATACTCCACGCCAAAGGCCAATCCACCACCAATACCCAAACCGAGGAGTAGAGACAATAATATAATTCGTGGTCGATTTGGTCTAAACGGTTTCTGGGGAATCCTTGCCGTATCCAGTACCTTGAAACGTTCGCCCTTCTGCATCCTTTCCATGTTGGCCGCCAGTTGGGCGTTCAACTTTTTATCCAGGAGGGACTGGTAGTTTTTCTGTGTGTTGGCATAATCACGTTTCAGGCTCAATAGCTCCTGCTCCCGCCTGGGAATTTCCTCCACCCTTCTCTGGTAAACAGCAATCTTTGCTGTTACCTTTTTTTGTTCCTTTGCTAACTTTTTGATATCCAAATCCGTTTCCAGAAGTTGTGCCTTCAGAGTTTCAGTAAAATCAAATCCACTGTAAGGGCCGGAAGGTGAGACATCCGAAATATCTTCATCCTCTCCACCAGCCTCGAGTTCCGCTTCCATCTTCTTTATCCGGTTTTTGACCTGAACTACATCGGGATGCTTGTCTGTGTATCTTGACTGCAGGCCGGCCAATATCTGCTTTAGTTGCTCTAATTGAGGAGAGCCGGTCATACCCATCCCTTCAACCCCATCTGTTCCTATGCCGATCTCACCGGCTTGCGAACTAAGCTCGGAGATTTGCG
The DNA here is from genome assembly GCA_030610915.1 of Pseudomonadota bacterium. Next base: position 651 of record JAUWQS010000180.1, read on the forward strand.
AGATTTGTCTCTGGAGAGTTATTTTACGTTCCTTCGCGTTTTCGAGGGAGCCGGTTATGGCCTGATACTGGAGCTGCAACCGGTCTAAAGAATGAAGGTTGGCATCCATCTGTTCGGGAAGAGCTCCCATATGCTCTTCTTTGTACCTGCGCAGGGCTGTCTCCTGTTTTTCCAGCCGTTTTTTTACCCTTGTAAGCTCCCTGTTCAGAAATTCGGTTGTCCCCTCGGCAAGCTCTTCCCTGACCTTAAGATTCTCCTCGATAAAGAGGGAGGCCAGTTTATTGGCAACAGTTGCCACCACCCTGGGGCTCTTCCCCTGGTAGAATAACTGGAAGGAGTCTCTGCCTTTCACCTGCAGGTTTATATCTTTTCTCATCTTTTCCACTATCTCTTCCATGAAGAGGGTTCCCCTCAAACCCTGATAGAGACTCAGCTCATTGATTATGGCCTCCAGTCTTGTTCTGCTCATAATCTCCTGACTTATCGTGTGAAGGCGCTCTCCTATCGGACTCGTCACAGTGGGTTGAACATACGCAGTTGGAACCTTCTGTTGCTGGATCAGGATCAGGGTGCTTGCCTGGTAGATATTGGGACGCTGATAACTGTATATTATCCCGCCAATAACGATAATGATGAGGGGCAGGATAATAAGCCACTTCCGGCGGAGGACGATTTCCAGATAATCCTGGATGTCCATTTGAGCAGCCTGTTTCATGCTAAGGGTTCCTTTCCTGGGGTTTCACATAATTTAGAACCAGGTAATCTTGATTCCCAGAGTAACAATATTGTCTTCGTAATCCTCTTCGGTTGAATCCCTTCCGTTTTGCTGATAATAGCTGTAGGAACAGTAAGCACTGCAGTTAGGACGGATAAGATAGTTGACGTTTGCCCGCGCCCGGTAGCTGTCGGTATCTCCCTCACCCCAGCCATCGGAGTTTTGTCTGATAAAAGAGCCGGAGAGGGCGCTGCTCAACCTCCGGCTGATCTGATGATCTACTCCCAGAATCAGACCCCATTCTTCATTATCGGTCTCATCCCCGGAGGTTGACTCTTCGGTAGAGAAGAAGGTGCTGAGGCTTCCGGCAAGATGTCGGGTGAAGTCCTTTCTTCCGGTCAAATCGAGGCTGTTTCTAACCACCGTGCCCCCTTCACCTTCACCGGTGGAGACACTCCTGTCGAAGCTCAAACCAAGGCTTCCGGTGCGAAAGGTCTTGGTGAGACTGGCGCTGCCGCTCCAGTCCGTTTCACTATCTTCATGTTCCTCATCTATCAATTCTATTCCTGCCGATACGGTCAATGACAGCCCCCTTGGAAATTGATGCGTTTCTCCAATACTGATTGATTGTACATCGGTGTCATTCTCTCCACCATAACCGGGTCGTCTCTGGTAAGACCTGAGACTTTTGTCGTCTTCATAGAACATCCTCCGGTAACGGTAGCTGCAGAAAATAGTGTCGCTGCCAGTCAACCGGTGATCCATTCCAAGTTCATAACTGTATTCATCGCTGTCCTGATATTCGGATTCTTCGTAGTTTTCGAGACTGTAACTAAATCCTGCGTGAACGCTGGTTGCATGAAAGAGCTGGTAGGAAAGGGCAGTATTGAAAAAGTTGTTTAACTGGTCGCTGTCGTTGCTTCTGGATCCCCGGCGGTGTTCTCTCAATCCTTCCCCGGCTGTATCCTGGGCCGGCGTGAATACCAGGCTGTCGGTCACCGTCAGGTTGAGCCTGGGGGTAAGCTGGGAGTTGAGATTAAATGCCCCGCTATGATTGATATCATTCTCATCGGAGTTTTCGGCATAAAATTCAAATTCGGGATGGTAGCTTAAACTCAAGTTGGTATTCTCGGTTAAATAAGAGATGGAAACAGCAGGGGTAAGGGAGGTAATGAAGTCATCCTCCTCGTCATGTTCATCCAGGTATATGTTGTCATCATATTTTTCCGCTAGTGAGGTAGAAAAACCAAACTTAAACTCGCCTGCCCACGCTTCCCGTGTCGATAAAAACACGATTGTTCCGGCAATAAATATCGTTATAAACAGGGTAAGGATTACATTCTTAATATTCTGGGGTATGCCTGTATTCATTTTATCACTCCTTGTAACTATTCAGGTGGATAGACTGAAGGCTGAAGACTGTTAGGAAAAGCGGGAATACTGCACACTTTGAAGCCATACTTGATGCAAAAATCTGCTGTCTTCGGCGAGCTCAGTCGAACCGTTTCTCCGCCAAAGTGCGGCCATCGTGTTTTTCGGGTACCTTCAGCCTTCAGCCTAAACAGCTTCAGCCTGACTACGTGAGTAGTCATCGCTCCTTTACGGCACAACGATTGTGTCTCCTCGTTTCAAAAGGATATTCTGACCCAGATCTTCTCCTGAAAGGATTTTCTCATAATCTACAGGAATCCTTATAACCTTATCTCCGGACCTCCTCAAGACGACAACTTTGTCCTTCTTTGCCCATTCGGTAAACCCTCCTGCCAGGGAGATGGCCTGAAGCAAGGTTGTATTACTCCTGAGATCGAGTACACCAGGGCGCGCAACCTCACCCTGGATAAATATCTTCAGACTGTTTATCTGTTGAACGATGACCGAGACGGTGGGACTATCCACAAAATCTATTAGCGCTTTCTTTATGCTTTCATTCAGTTCCTCGGCGGTCAGACCCGCTGCCTGGATGTCACCGATCAGAGGCAGTGAAATCTTTCCATCAGGTCTTATTAATACTACCTTGGAAAGGTCTTCCTCCTTCCATACCGATATCTCAATCACATCTTCCGAACCTAAAATATACTGCTCACTATTTGCCCCCGGCGCAGATTCTTCGTTTTTTGTCGGAGCGGCGGCACAGCCGAACAACAAAAAACTCAATATAACTATCCACAAAATGCAATTAAAAAGATGGTGATTTTTCACAATTCCTCCTTTGAAGGGAAACAGATGGTGTTTCCTCCTTTTGCTCTTGCCGTCTTTAACATCTGTTCGGCCATGAAGATAAGATCTTTATAATTGGTAGTGTTATTGGGGAAACATGCTCCCCCGAGACTGATGGTTCCCTTTTTATTTTCGGAAAAGAGATAATTTTCTATTCGACTTCTCAGCCTTTCCCCAGCGGCGAAGGAGCTTTGGGAATCGGCATGCAGCAGGATAACCCCAAACCGACCGTGATTTACACGGCCGATAATGTCTGTATCCCTGAACTCTTCTTTGAGAATCCGGGCAAAGATTCTCAAAGTCACACCGTTGTTGAATTCTTGATCCGGTTCGAGGAAGAGCAAGGTTGCAAAACTCTGATATCTCATCGCCCTGTTGATCTCAAACCTGGTCAGGAAATCAAAGAATTCCTTTTCCAGTACCCCCGTTTCTTCATCAATCATGGGAATCATCTCCTTTCTTTTTTAGGAATTTAAAAACTCATATGGTAGTAGTTCAGCTATTTTTTGACAGGATTGACATGACAGTTTTTACTGCCCGTGCGTCGCACGCAGACATCCTGTTGATCTCTTAGTTTAGATCTTTGACCTTACGTTTGATCCAGAGCTCATACCCTTTACCCATAAACTGGACGCTTAATACGATTGAAACTCTAACATGCTTATTTTCTAACTCAACAAATCAACTGTTTTACGATTTCTGTATAAACACAATAAGCACAGCCGATAATTTTTCCGTGACTTCTTTATATGTAACTACTCAGGTAGATAGACTGAAGGCTGAAGACTGTTAGTAAAAGCGGGAATACGGCACACTTTGAAGCCATGTTTGATGCAAAATCTGCTGTTTCTCTGCCAAAGTGCGGCAATCGTGTTTTTCGGGTACCTTCAGCCTTCAGCCTAAATAGCTTCAGCCTGACTACGTGAGTAGTTACCTTTATATTACATATTATCCCACCGCGGGATTGTGATATATGGTTTTGATAAACAGGATTTATATCATGTCTATCCTGTTATCCTGTCAAATATTTCCCCTTTGCAAATCGGATCTTCGTTTTTTACACCCTTTTATCCAATCCGCTCTCTTTTATCTTGTACAGTAAAGTTTTATAGCTTACCTTTAAAATTTCAGCCGCCTGAC
>JAUWQS010000472.1 GCA_030610915.1 Pseudomonadota bacterium
CGGGAACCTTGCATCATATCATTATCCGGGGGATTGAGCGCAAAGAGATAGTAAAAGATGATCACGACAGGCAGAATTTTGTTTATCGTATGGGGACGATCGCCTTAGAAACCGGAACGTTAATCTATGCCTGGACGTTAATGACCAACCATGCACATATTTTTTTGCGCAGCTCTTCATCTGGTATTTCCCGGTATATGCGCCGCCTGTTATCTGGCTATGCTACTTCATATAACCGTCGCCACCGCAGGTATGGGCATCTATTTCGAAATCGTTATAAATCTATCATATGTGAAGAAGATCCCTATTTTAAGGAATTAGTCAGATATATTCATTTAAATCCGTTAAGAGCAAATATAGTGGAGAATCTTGCAAAACTGGACCGCTATAGATATTGTGGTCATTCAGTATTAATGGGCAAGGTAAAAAATGATTGGCAGGATCGGGATTATGTGCTCAAGTGGTTTGGAACAAATGAGGGTGAGGCAAAAAGGAACTATCGTCAGTTTGTAAAAAAAGGGTATTGCTCTTGGCAGTTGTCCCGAGTTGGTTGGAGGAGGTCTTATAAAATCCCAGGGAGGTTGGTCGGCAGTTAAGGCAATGCGGCGCATTGGGGTGCGCGAGAAGTCAGATGAGCGAATTTTGGGCAGCGGGAAATTTGTTGAGCAGCTTATCAAACAATCAGATCAGACAAGAAAAGAGCAGTTTGCTGTTTATGAGCGTTTACAACATGCCGTTTTATATGTTGAAAAAATCTGTGATAAAGAAAATGTTAGCGTTAAGGCATTGAAATCAGGAAGCCGACGTCGTAAGATTACGATAGTCAGATCTCAACTAGCAAAAGAACTTGTTGAAGAATGGGGGCTTTCTTTAGGGTCTGTCAGGGAATAGGTGTTACGGTTGGGCGCTCAGATCTAGGTTAGATTTAGTCGATACGATTGAACAAAAGCAGAGGAATGGTTGTGCTATTTCGAGGATTTTGCGATTGAGGATTGGCTAAAGATGGCCTGAAGATGAGATGCATAAATGTGATACTTATTTCCTGACAGACCCTTAACTGAAACCAGCCGTCATTTGGGTGTGTCTCCTTCTGCAATTGCAAAAACTCTTTACAGGTCAGATGGACGTAAGTCCAATTAGTCAAGGATGTCCCCTGTGTTCCGCATGGCATCAAACTCTTTTTACGACCAAAACGCTGTTCTGGCCGCCGAAACCAAAGTTTTCTACCATCACTGTGTTGGAGGAGTATTCCCTCCCTTCCCGGACGAAGTTAATCTTTGAATGGCAGGGTTCCTCTAAGTTTCTTATCTCGGGGAGATAATTATTTTGCATGCAGATAAGACAGATGGCCAGCTCCAGGGCGCCACAGGCCGCCGATGCATGTCCAATCCATGACTTCAGGGCAATGACGCAAGGCGTATTGCCTCCAAAGATGCGATCTATCAGATCTGCCTCCATGGCATCGTTGAGGAACGTTCCAGTGCCGTGAGCGGAGACTACATCAATTTGCCGTGGAGATATTCCCGCCTCTTTCAGCGCTGCAAGCGCTGCCGTCTCTGCCCATCTTCCACCCGGATCCGGAGCGGCCATATTATACCCGTCAATGGAGCTTCCAAAACCACAAATCTCGCCATATACCATTCCATTGCGCCTTCGCGCATGTTCCAGCTCTTCCAGGAGAAAAAAAGCTCCTCCCTCTCCGGGAACAAAGCCACCTCTGCCACAATCAAAGGGACGGCTCGCCTTTTGGGCATCTCCGGATCCGGTAAACAAGGCATGGGCCTTCTTGTAGGCCAGGGCGCCTCCATGCGTCAGTCGCGAATCGCCGCCACCCGCAAATGCGAACTCCAGATAACCGTCCTTTATTTTTCGAAAGGCCTCCCCAATGGCCTGCAGAGAGGCGGCACATGCGGTTGTCAAGGTAATGTTCTCTCCATGTATTCCAGTCAGACGGGCAATGGCAGAGGCCGCCGTGTTCGGGAGAAA
>JAUWQS010000035.1 GCA_030610915.1 Pseudomonadota bacterium
TATTTAAGAATCTATTGGAAAATAACATCTATACCCCACAATATTCGGCTACTTCATCGATGTATTGACGATTAACCAGCCCTTTTTTGAGGGCATCGGTCAATATCCTCTTAGGGATAATATCTTCTTTCATCGCCTTTATGGTGATAATCTGCATTGTCCCAAATATCTTCGGCAGGTCCAGGTTTTGGACACAGAAACTCTGACAGTTCCCACACCTGATGCATTTCAGCCCGCCATTACGAATAAAACGATCATAATCCGCCACCCTGGCCGCCACCACCAGCTCCGCCTGAAAAGAGATGCCCACCGGACATTTGTCCTGGGTGGCATAACAGGCGCGACACTCATAACAGTAAATGGCCTGGGGAACCCCATTCGCCAGAGGTTTCACAATATCCACACCAAGAGTTGCGGCAATACCGAGCATGGCCACGCGATTCAGGTTCTTGGTAAGGGCTCGATCTTTTATGTTGGAGATAAACTGATATCGATGAATACCAGGCAATACTATCGGCTGGTCCAGATCATCCCGCTGATGCAATTTGTCTCTCTCTTGTTTAACTTCGTCTCCCATTTTGCTCCCTTAAAAATGGCATCCCTGTCGATGAACTTCTCATCGGGGCAACATCATAGCCATCAAGAACCCGGCAATAATTCCTCCCACTACTCCCTGAAGAATCTCCTTAGGGGTTTTCATATCCAGGGCAAAGGCTATTATCCCTCCGGAAAGGGCTCCGGCAAAGAGAAATGCTATTATTGTATGCATATTATTCCCTCGCTAATCCCGGTGCCAGATAAGGCTCCTCCTTCTTAACCGGGACCAGACTCTTAGGCGTCATCAGGGCTATTATTAGTGAAGCGATAATTCCTCCTATCAACCCCTGAATAATAAAGACGATATTGATCCCATACAAGGATAATGAGAGCACGGCTCCGGCAATCGCGCCCATAACAAGAAAGCCGGCCAACTGGAACCCCCAGTTTCTGACAATATCCTTCGTTAAAAAGAAACTCATAACCTTAATAATCACGATATTAAGAACAACTATTGCAACAACATATCCCCCTATGATCCAGAGATTTCTTACAAGTTCAGGATCGTCCGGGGAAAATATGGAAAGGTTCAAAAACTTCATGTAAATAGCGGCTATTGGAGCCATAATGGCCATTGCTCCAAAACTGTAAGCACCCCGGATATAACCGGATTCCGCCCGCATCTGTCCTTCAACCATCATTCCTCCCCCTCCGAGGGGTGAAGACCCACAGGAGGTGGTGGCATTAATCATATAGGCAGACATAACTATAGCCAATTGATTCCAGTCGATCAGGTTAAATTTCGCCGGCCCAAACAGATAGAGCACCGGCACCAGGGCAGCGGTCAAAATCCGGCTGCAGGAAAGTGGCAGAATTGTCTGCATCTGAACAAAGATAGCCAACATCCCGGCAATTCCAAGAAAAGGAATAAGCGTAAGACTTTTCAGGACATTTCCTAACGCGTCGAACCCACCGGTAGCTGCCAGGGCCCCTGCGGCCATAAAACCTGCAGCCATGGCCGCCACCGGCAGCAGGATAATGCCTCCCATGAGATCTTGTATGGTAACCCTGCAGAGAATTATGGTCAGAATCGCGCCAACTACCAGCACAGTCTGAACCGGCATCTTGCCAAGAGGTTGAAAAATAGCGACGAGAAGGGCAACCACAAAGATTATCAATGACAGATAGCCCTTAAAGGGGGCCTCGATCTTTACCTCTTTTTTGTCTTCTTCTTTTTCCGGCGACAGGTCTTTCAAGGTGACATCTTCAGGGTAAAGCTTCATGGTTATCATCTTCAGAAAGAGGGCAACCAGGGCGGTTCCAAGGAAGAGAGAAAAGGCCTGCGGCGCTCTTAATATGCCATCGGCGGCAGTAGCAAAATGCGCTCCAAGAAATCCCTCTCCGATCTGCCCAACACCTCCGATAGGAGAAGGCCCACAGGAACCAAATGCATTCCTGCCAAATGCGCCGATCAGTACGATAAGCTGAGGCTTGGTCAGAATCTTCATTCCTCCTTCCATACCAAAGGCAAAGAGGAGAGGAAGCAGTGCGGCCGCAATAATCCTTCCACATGGGAGGGAAGCAATCACCGGAATCATGATGATAATTACAAGTGTGCCTGCCAGACCGATGGGGGTTTTTTGCAGCCAGTTAAGAATTACCTTCAGGGCATCGAAACCACCCGAAGCACTTAACGCCCCGGCTAAAAACAGGCCGGCGAGCAGGGCGGTTATGGGATGTAAGATAATGCCCCCTACCATCTCATTCGGAAGCAGGAAAACACCTTGCCAACCCTGTGAAAAGACTCTAAAGGCAGCGCCAACCACCAATATTATCAACGTGGTTAAAACGAGGACCGTCTGGACAGGCAGATTAATATACTTAAAAAGACTCAAAAGGATGAGCGCCACAAAGATTATTAAGGTAAGGTAACCTAAGACTTCCATTTTATCTCCCGATAGTTTCTCGCAGGTCCTTACAACTCCCGCAAATACCCTTCTTATTTTGAAAAGGGTCGGCCACCTTTCTCGCTCTAAAAAAGAGAGAGGGTTTTATCAAATAACCGTTTCCTGTCTTAAGCATACCGATACTCTCTCCCAATCGAAGATGACCAAGACAAATAGCGCAGGGCGAGGCGTGGGCAATGATCAATTCATCATTAGGAAGACGAACCTTTACCTCAGCCCCTCCTATACCACCCATAGGAAAAGAAGATTCCACAAATCCCTCAATAATTCCTGATATTTTCTTCCTTGATTGATATATTGCAGATGAAAGAAAGAAAAGAATCAGAAAGAGCAGAGTCAAATTCGCTGTCAGTTCGTAATCCATAACTTTCCCTTATGCCACTTTCTCTAAGGGTTTCTCAAGATAACTTCTCAAGATAACCTGAACTCGGTTACTTCCTGTATCCGCCACCAGAAGATCTCCCTGTCTATTAACGCAAACCCCTATGGGGTTGTTAAAAGAATGCCCATTCCCCTGAGCCAGGACTCTCAGGAAATTACCATCCAGATCAAAGATCTGAATCCGATGATTCAAGGTATCTGAGACATAGATACATTTTCGTGTGTTATCGATGGCCATTCCCGAGGGGGAATTGAATTTCCCGGGTTCTTTTTTAGTAGAGCTCCCACCAAACTTTTTGAGAAACTCACCCTTAAGGGAAAATACTTTAATATAGTTATGCTTGCTATCCGCCACATAGATTAAATTATCTTTACTCACCGCCACGGCGGTTGGAAGCCTGAATCGATCATCTCGGTCCCCCAGATCACCAATTGTCTGAATAATTTGCCCGTCTTTGCTGAAAACCTGTATCATGTGGTTTCTGGTATCCGCCACGTAGATTTTCCCTTCATATAGATCAATTCCCTGTGGTGAATGTAATAAACCGGGGATACCTCCCAGGCCGGAAATCTCTCTCTTGAATTCACCTTGAAGTGAGAAAACCTGTATTCTGCCGTTATTACTATCTACTACGTAAACCTCTTCGCTATCGACAGCAATACCCTGAGGAAAATTGAATTCTCCGGGATGAGAGCCTATCCTGCCGAACTCTCCCAATACCCTTCCTGCTTTATCAAATATCTTTACCTTGTAAGAACCTGTTTCACTAACGGCGGTCACATATATATTGCCCTGACCACTAACAGCCACATATTGCGGATTGTTGACCTTGACAACCGGATTTTCAGCAGCATATGCCACTGGAATCTTTCTCAACAAACCCCAGGGACAGGCAATAAAAAAGGAGGCTCCCATGAAGACTGCTCTCTTCAAAAAGACCCTCCTGCTAAATCCTGAATATATTGATCGTTCCGCAACTTCTGTCCCGCTCTTCTTATCCACTACTCTATCCACGCGCGAAGAATAACCTCCTGTTACATTTATCAATCAGTGAGGTACTTATTACAAAACGTCCGAGTTCTACAGCACTTTTTTTGTGTTGTCAAGTAAAAAAATGCGCCGGGGCTAAAAAAACGTAACTGCTCAGGTTGTCAGGTTCACGGTCTTCGGCGAGCTCAGTCGAACCGTTCAAGGGTTCAAGGTTGATCGTTTTTTAGCCACTGAACCGTGAACAGTAAACCTTAGTAGTTACGCACGGACAAACAAAGTTTGTCCATGCCACCCGCCTCGTAGCTTGTAGCTCGTAGCCACCAGCTATGAGCTGTTTTATCCCTCGCACAGCTCGATCAAAACCCCCCCTGTTTCTTTGGGATGAATAAAGGCAATTTTCTTGCCTCCAGCGCCCTTTCTCGGCTTTTCATCGATGAGGCGAACCCCTTTGTCTTTCAATTCTTTTAGGGCTCCTTCAATATCTTCAACCCCAAAAGCAATGTGCTGCATCCCTTCGCCCTTTGAATCTATAAATCTGGCCACTGCACCATCCGGGGAGGTTGACTCCAAAAGCTCTATTTCACTCTCCCCGGCAGGAAGAAAGGCCGTCGTAACTTTTTGTTCAGCCACCGTTTCAAGCTCAGTCACCTTTAGCCCCAAAAAACCCTCATATATCTTTTTGGCCTCATCGATACTTTTTACCGCAACTCCAATATGATCAATCTTTTTTATCTTCACTTTAATCCTCCTTTTTATATAGGTTGTTTAGGCTGAAGGCTGAAGGAAAAACAACCTAACAGCCTTCAGCCTTCAGCCTTCAGCCTATCCGCATTATCAAGAAAAAAAAGCAGCTCGGATGCGGCTGCTGTTGGTGTAATTGCCCCTTCTTCCACTTCCTTTGCAATCTTTGGCAGCAACTTTTGGACATCAGGATTTTTGTAAAACCACTCTTTGATCCCATCTTTCACCATGAACCACATCCACTCAAGAGACTGTTTCCTCCTCTTCACTTCTAACTCACCGGTGGATGACAACTTTTCTCTGTGCGCCAAAACCGTTTCCCAGATTTCACTTATACCTGTCATCGAAAGCGCACTGCAGGTAAGGACGGGAGGAGACCAGGAGGAAGTCGAAGGAGTTAAAAAATGGAGGGCTGTTTCATACTGTTTTCTTGCCAGTCTTGCCCTCTCGATATTATCACCATCCGCTTTGTTGATGGCGATGGCATCTGCCAGCTCCAGGATACCTTTTTTTATCCCCTGGAGTTCATCTCCGGCGCCCGAGATCATAAGCACCAGAAAAAAATCGACCATAGTAGCCACCGCAACGTCAGACTGTCCGGCGCCCACGGTTTCAATAATAATCACGTCATAACCGGCAGCTTCACACAGGAGCATGGCTTCTCTTGTCTTCTTTGCCACGCCTCCCAGGGTGCCTCCTGAGGGAGAAGGCCGGATAAATGCCCTCTCCTCAACAGATAGCCTTTCCATACGTGTCTTATCCGCCAGTACGCTCCCTCCGCTCCTCGGACTGCTTGGATCAACAGCAAGGACAGCCACCTGATAACCTTTCCGCACAAGCATCGTGCCGAGGCCCTCTATAAAGGTGCTCTTTCCCGCGCCGGGTATCCCTGTTATTCCAAGTCGCACGGCTTTCCCTGTGTAGGGAAGCAACTCATTGACAACAGCCCGTCCCGTCCCTTTATGGGAGGGAAGCGAGCTTTCAATCAGCGTAATGGTTCTGGAGAGCGTGCGCCTGTCCTGCCGCAGCACGCCCTCCACATAAGATCGAATATCCGCGGATATCATTTCCTATGCTCCAGGACATTGAGGACCTTATTTGCGGAATCTATGATGGGTGTGCCCGGACCAAATATCGCGACCGCGCCTGACTTATAAAGGAAATCATAATCACCACGGGGGATCACCCCGCCGACAACCACATGAATATCTTCGCCACCCATTTTTTTGAGATTCTCAACAAGTTGAGGAATCAGGGTCTTGTGTCCGGCAGCCAGACTTGAGGCGCCAACAACATGAACATCGTTCTCCACGGCCATTTTGGCCGCTTCCTCGGGGGTCTGGAACATGGGGCTGATATCCACATCAAACCCAAGATCAGCATAGGCCGTGGCAATAACCTTGCTGCCGCGATCATGACCGTCCTGACCCATCTTGGCAACAAGCATCCTCGGCCGTCTCCCTTCCTTTTCCAGAAAGTCATCCGTCCTCTTCTTTACGGCGGCAAATGTCTCACTGCCGGCATACTCAGCGGCATAGGCTCCGGATATACACTGGGTCGTCGCTATATACCGCCCGAAGACCTTCTCCATGGCATCTGAAATCTCTCCGACCGTCGCCCTCGCCCTTGAAGCGGATATTGCCGCCTCTAACAGGTTTCCACCGGATCCGGCGCAGTTCGTCACGGCTTCCAGCGCCTTTTGAGCAGCAACAGGATCTCGTCTCGCCTTTATATCCTTTATGCTTTTGATCTGCTCATCACGAACAGTTTCGGAAACTTCACGAATATTATCAAGCGGCTCTTCCTCTATCTGATACTTGTTTACACCCACAATCACATCCAGCCCCCGATCTATCCTGGCCTGCTTTCTGGCCGCCGATTCTTCTATCCGCATCTTCGGCATTCCGGTCTCGATGGCCTTCGCCATTCCACCCAACTGCTCAACCTCATCGATGATTTTTCTCGCCTCACGGATGATCCCATCCGTCAGGGCCTCGACATAATAGGAACCGCCTAACGGATCGACAACATGACAGATCTGGGATTCTTCCTGAACGAGTATCTGTGTATTCCTTGCGATCCTGGCGGAAAAATCCGACGGTGTGGCCACAGCCTCGTCAAAGGAATTGGTATGGAGGGACTGGGTGCCGCCCAGGGCCGCAGCCATACATTCAATGGTAGTGCGTATAATGTTGTTGTATGGGTCCTGCTCTGTCAGGCTCCAGCCCGATGTCTGGCAGTGGGTCCTCAGCATGGCGGATCTCTGATTTTTAGGATTGAACCGGCTGATCAACTCATGCCAGAGAAAACGGGCGGCCCTCAACATGGCAATCTCCATGAAGAAGTTCATCCCGATCCCGAAGAAAAAAGAGAGGCGAGGCGCAAATACATCTATATCGAGCCCTGCGTCAAGAGCCGCTCTCACATATTGCACCCCGTCAGCGAGGGTAAATGCGGTCTGAAGCACAGAGTTCGCTCCGGCCTCCATCATGTGGTAGCCACTGATACTGACGGTATTGTACTTGGGCATATTTCCGGAACAGTACCCTATAATATCCGAGACGATCCTCATGGAGGGTTCCGGAGGATATATGTAAGTGTTTCTTGTTAAATATTCTTTTAAAATGTCGTTCTGTATAGTGCCGGCGAGCTTGTCCTGCGTCACTCCCTGCTCTTCCGCCGCAACGATGTAACCGGCAAGACAGGGCAGAACGGCGCCGTTCATGGTCATGGAGACCGACATCTTATCCAGCGGAATCTGATCAAAAAGAACCTTCATATCCTCCACGGAATCTATTGCAACCCCGGCCTTTCCAATATCGCCAACCACCCTCGGATGATCGGAATCGTACCCCCTGTGGGTTGCAAGGTCAAATGCCACCGAAAGCCCCTTCTGGCCGGCGGCAAGATTCCTTCTGTAAAAGGCATTCGATTCTTTTGCCGTGGAAAAACCGGCATACTGGCGGATGGTCCATGGCCTCCCTGCATACATGGTGGGCTGAGGCCCCCTGACATAGGGGGGAAGCCCCGGAAGGGTGTTGACGCATTCCATCTCTTCAAGGTCTTCCGCCGTATATAACGGCTTTACCTGGATCCCCTCCGGGGTTGTCCAGGTCAGGGATTCAAGCGGTTTCCCTCTTAACCCCTTTTCCGCAAGACCTTTCCATTTCTGCATATCCGGATGTTCTGACATAGTATCCTCCTTTTCTTTCATAGGTTGTTTAGGCTGAAGGCTGAAGGCTGTCAGGGCTGAAGGAATATTAATTGATGGTCTCGTAAAAAGTCGAAAAACCCTATTCCCCGTCATTCCGGCGAAAGCCGGAATCCAGTCTTTTCAAGTAGTTGCAGATCATCTTGACTCCGGTTTTCACCGGAGTGACGACTTCCAAGTAACTTAAATTTGCAAATGTGTTATAAGTAATCAATATTGTTCAATATTCGCCTAAAATAATGAATTTACTACAGACGCAAGTTACTTTCCATTACAATGCCGACGTGTCGGCATAGCGGAGCTTTTTACGAAAGCATCTTAATTAGTACGGGCGAAAAATCTTTCGCCCGTACCTTCTACCTTCCGGCTCGTCCGAGTCAGGAAGGAAAGCTCTGCCTCAAGCTTGGCAATACTTCAGCCTATCCACCTTCCACCTTTAGCCTTCTCACATCGGTATGTTTCCGTGTTTTCTCGGCGGCCGTTCAACCTTTTTATCCTTTAGCATCTCAAAGGCGGCAATTACACGTGGGCGTGTGTCCCTTGGCATGATCACCTCATCCACATACCCCCTGGAAGCGGCAATATATGGATTGGAAAAGAGTTTATTGTACTCATCGATCTTTTCCTTCCGCTTTGCCTCTGGATCCGGCGCCTCGTTGATCTCTCTTCTGTGAATAATATTACATGCACCCGCAGCCCCCATGACAGCAATCTCAGCGGTGGGCCAGGCGATGACAAAGTCGCTTCCCAGGTGCTTGCTGCACATGGCAAGATATGATCCGCCATAGTCCTTCCGGACTACCAGAGTGACCATAGGCACGGTTGCTTCGCTATAGCACCACAAGAGCTTCGCCCCATGTCGGATGATACCTCCCCACTCCTGGTTGGTTCCCGGCAGATATCCCGGGACATCCACAATTGTAAGCATGGGGATATTGAAGGCGTCGCAGAACCTGATAAACCTTGTCGCCTTATCCGAGGCGTTCACATCCAGACTCCCTCCAAGGACTCTCGACTGATTGGCAATAATTCCAACCGTCCTTCCGCCAAGCCTGCAAAAACAGATGACCATATTTTTGGCATAGTACTCATGAGGTTCTATAAATTCACCGTTGTCCACGATGGATCTGATAATATTCTTTACGTCATATGCCCTCCGGGGACTGTCCGGTATTATCTTGTCCAGATCAGGATCGATTCGCATCGGATCATCACCCGTTTCCACTACAGGTGGAGCTTCTCTGTTACTGGAAGGAAGATAACTCAGAAGATCCTTGATCTTCTCAATCGACTCTTCGTCGCTTTTACTGGCAAAATGGGCCACCCCGCTTTTGGTATTATGGGTCATCGCCCCGCCAAGATCTTCATGGCTCACCTCTTCGGCCATCACCGCCCTGATCACATCAGGTCCGGTAATGTACATATAACTGCTCCCTTGTGTCATAAATATCCAATCGTTCATGGCGGGGGAGTAAACCGCCCCTCCGGCCGTAGGACCCATAATGGCCGCGATCTGGGGAATTACACCCGAATAATTGGAGTTACGAAAGAAAATCTCTCCATAGCTCGAAAGGCCGTCAACCCCTTCCTGTATCCTGGCGCCTCCTGAATCATTTAAACCCACAATAGGAGCTCCCGCCTTTGCAGACAGATCCATCACCTTGCACATCTTCCGACCATGCATCTCCCCAAGAGATCCACCCAAAGCTGTAAAATCCTGTGAGTAACAGAAGACCAATCGCCCATTAACCAGGCCGTGGCCGGTAACAACACCCTCTGCGGGAACAAAGGTATTCCGCATATCAAAGTCGGCACATCGATGACGGACAAATGCATCAATTTCCCTGAAAGTTCCAGGATCAAAGAGAAGATTGATCCTCTCCCGGGCGGTTAATTTGCCTTTCTTATGTTGCTTCTCAATCGCCTTCGGGCCTCCCATCGCTTTATCTTTTGCTTCTCTCTCCTGAAGATCCTTCAGTTTATCAGCAGTTACACCCATAAAAATTTCTCCTTTCATTCCTCATTTTTACATGTTTAAGGACATACCGGAAGCTGCCACCACCCTAATAATGTAATAGTTCAATAAATAGCGGAAGGCTTATGGCAGAAGCATGTAGCGGAAGGCTTCAGCCTTCCTTATGCTTCAGTCATACTGTGTTACGTGAATATGGAGACCTGAAGGTCTCCGCTACAGGGGCTGTGCAAAGCTCAAAGGTGTAACCTCTACGCCCAAACCCCGCTTCCAGAAGATGGAAGCGGCTACGTGTCTGGGGTTGCCCCTATTTATTGAGCTGATACCTGGAAAGCTTGTTTGTCTTTTTCATTTTCTATTTTGATATTGTAATAGCTCAATAAATAGGGGCAAACTCCGGTATGTAAAAGTGATTGTGAATCTTAGCCATTCACGGCTTGAAATTAGAAATTAGAAATTTGGGAGAGATGAAACGAATTTACGAGTTGACAGGCTTCGGCGTGAGCTCA
>JAUWQS010000465.1 GCA_030610915.1 Pseudomonadota bacterium
AATTTTTGCTCTTAACCTCATAAATCGTGACCGCAATCTCACTGAAACACTCCTTGCCGAAGGATCGTGTGATTTATCCTATGAACTTCCCGGTAAAGCCCGTTTCAGGGTCAACATATTTTCTCAGCGGGGAAATTATTCCATCGTCTTGCGAAAACTCGAGGCCATGATTCCCACCTGCCGGGAATTTCATCTCCCGGAGGTCTTTTACGAGATAGCAGAGGAAAAAAACGGGATTGTCCTTGTAACCGGCGCAACCGGCACAGGGAAAACGACGTCGCTCGCCGCAATATTAAACGAGATAAATGAAAAAAAATCCGTTCATGTCGTAACGCTGGAAGACCCTGTAGAATTCCAGCACCCGCAAAAGAAAGCCACCTTCAACCAGAGAGAGTTGGGCAAAGACTTCAAAGATTTTGCCGGCGGTCTGCGCGCTGCTCTAAGACAGGCCCCCAAGGTCATTCTGGTTGGTGAGATGAGAGACAGGGAAACGGTGGAGATTGCTTTCAGCGCCGCAGAAACCGGGCACCTTGTAATGAGCACTCTTCACACTGTGGATGCGGGACAGACCATCAACCGGATAATCGGCATGTTCAGCCCGGAAGAGGAAAGACATGTCCGCACACGTCTGGCCGACTCAATAAAATGGGTAGTCTGCCAGAGGCTCCTCCCAGGGAAGAGCGGAGGAAGAATCGCTGCTTTTGAAATTATGAGAATGAGTTTAAGAGTCAAGAACGCTATTATTCACGGAGAATCGGAGGGGAAAACCTTTTATGAGATAATTCAGGCAGGCAGGCCCTTCGGGATGATAACCTTTGACGATTACATAATCGAAATGTACGAGAAAGAAGTTATAAGCGAAGGAACTGCAAGGGCTTACGCCTCCAACAGGAGTTTTGTTGGCCGTGGCGTCGATGTCATTAAAAACGCCAGAGGAGAAACCACGACCGGAATAGATAATCTTGAAATAGATATGGCCTACGGGAAAAGAATTTAGTAACCATTTACCGCAGACAGGCGAGACGCCTGTCCTACTGCGGGCGAGGATATCCAATTTCAAGTTTCAAGCAGTATTTCGGCGGGCGGGTGGCATGGACAAACTTGTTTGTCCGTGCGTAATTACTCGGCTGTGGGCTATCAACTGTGTTCAGGCGCTAAACCCAAGAAAAGGTTTTGAGCTTTCAGAGCTCTTCCGGCTCTTCCGGCTTAGGCCCTTAGTTGTGAAATTCGTGCAAAAATGGCAAAAGAATTTGGTAACGGTTCAACGTTCACGGTTCAGCGGTTAAAAGCTGTCAACACTGAACACTGAGCACTTTTTTGGTTCCGGCTTGTCCGGCTTAGGGAAATACAATGGACCTTTTCAATGATGTGGCATCAGATACTTACAATGCGTCGGATAAACCGTTTGATTTTATTCCGGACGGCGGCAGTACAGCCTTGATCTGCGAACCCGACCATTCCATAAGAACTAAGATCATCGATATCTTAAAAGAGATGAACTACCATATCACAGAGTCGGCATCCGCACAGGATGCCCTCAAAAAAATGAGATTTCATGTATATGACATGGTTGTATTAAATGAATATTTTGATACAGAGGACCCAAAGGTAAACGATGTGCTCAAGTACCTGAATCGCCTTCCCATGAGCGTTAGAAGAAATATTTTTGTTGTGCTTGTAAGCAACAGATTCAGGACCATGGATAACATGGCCTCCTTTACCGATAGCGCCAACCTCGTCATCAACGAGGCCAACATCGATGATGTTGATACGATTATAAAACGGGGCATTGCAGATAATAAATCCTTTTACCGCGTTTTTAAAGAATCCCTCAGGAAAACAGGACGGCGCTGAATCCCTGAATCAGTAGGACAGGCGTCCCGCCTGTCAATATAATCGTATCAGCTCAATAAATTGGGGATTACATTTTTAAAGTGTTGGTCTCGATCCACGGTAAGCGTTTACTGAATATTGAAATTAGAAAATAGAAATTGGAAACTCGGCCTTCATGCTTTTGTACGACTCGACTGAGCTCACG
>JAUWQS010000287.1 GCA_030610915.1 Pseudomonadota bacterium
GGATTTCCCAAAAATAAAAGAGGTTGATTCAAAGCTTGTTGCCCTGGCAAAGAAGACAAACGGCAAGATCATAACAAATGATTTTAACCTGAACAAGGTTGCTGAATTGCAGGGTGTCAAGATTTTGAACGTAAATGAACTCGCAAATGCATTGAAACCCGTTGTGCTGCCTGGCGAGGTTATGATGGTCAAGGTAATTAAGGAGGGCAAAGAACCAGGGCAGGGCGTTGCCTATCTTGATGATGGAACGATGATTGTCGTTGATAATGCAAGTAAAGTTTTAGGGGAAAATGTTGAGGTGTTGGTGACGAGTGTGCTTCAGACTACGGCAGGCAGAATGATATTTTCTGAACTGAAGGGAACCGTCAACGAAAAAAGGTTGTATGAAGCAGGTTAACCGTTCAGGGTTCAAGGGTTCAGGGTTCAGTTGTAGGTTGGGTTGAGGTACGAAACCCAACAAGTAACTACTCAGGTGGATAGACTGAAGGCTGAAGACTGTTAGAAAAAGCGGAAATACTGTCTTTAGCGAGTTCAGTCGAACCGTTTCTCCGCCAAAGCGCGGCAATCGTGTTTTTCGGGTACCTTCAGCCTGACTATGTGAGTAGTTGTGCACGGATAAACGAGTTTGTCCATGCCACCCTCCCGCCTTTTAGCTTTTCCGGCTTGTCAGGGTTAGTCCCTTAGTTGTAAAGTTCTTGCAAAAATGGCAAAAGAAAATCGTAACTACTCAGGTTCACTGTTCATGATTCAGTGGCTAAAAAACGGTTAACCTTTGAACCTTTGAACCTTGAACCTTGAACCCCTAAGAAAAGGTGTACCTGTGAAAGTTGTTGCGATAATAGCTGCCGGGGGGCTGGGGAAAAGGATGGGGTGTGATCTCAATAAGCAATATCTATTGTTAGATGGCATTCCCATACTGGTTCATACCTTGAGAAAGTTTGAAAGGGCAGCGATTATCGATGATATTATATTAGTTGTTCCCGGAGATTATATAGATTACACGAGAAGGCTGATAGTTGAGGAGTATCATTTCTCAAAGATCATGCGTATATTGGGCGGAGGAAAGGAAAGACAGGATTCTGTGAAGACAGGTATCGACGCAGTCGGCACTGACAGTGATATCGTTTTAGTTCATGATGGTGTCAGACCATTTATTTCAGAAGAGACGCTAAATATTTCCGTTCACAGCGCCCTTTCGAGTGGCGCTGTGACACTCGGTGTGCCTGTTAAAGATACAATCAAATCTGTTGGCAGTGATGGAGTGGTTGAAAGAACAATTGAGCGTGGATCTCTATGGTTGACTCAGACCCCGCAGACCTTCAGGAGGGAGATTATTGAAAGGGCATACAAAAGGGCATATGACGATAATTTTTATGGGACTGATGATGCCTCGCTTGTGGAACGTATCGGGATCAAGGTGCAAATGATTGCGGGTTCCTATGATAACATAAAGATCACTACTCCCGAGGATCTGAGAAATGCAGATATTAAAATTAAAAATTAAAGGTAACTACTCAGCCACAGATTCACACAGATGAACGCAGATAGGTTTAAATACAAAGAAATCACGCGACTACGCGAGTAATTACAATAAAAGAAAAAATATCAGTGATAATCCGCGTAGATCGGTGGCTAAATAATTACAAAGTAACTGCTCTGCCTACAACACCTTCAGCCTAAGGCAACCTGAGCAGTTATCAGGGTACAAGCTATGAGAGTTGGTTTCGGGTATGACAGTCACAGGTTTGTTAAAGGGAGAAAGCTTGTTCTCGGTGGGAAAGAGATCCCTCACGAAAAAGGTCTTCTTGGCCATTCTGATGCCGATGTCCTGTTACATGCTGTATGTGACGCAGTGCTTGGCGCCATAGGCGAGGAAGATATTGGGAGTCATTTCCCGGATAAGGATCCTGCCTACAGAGGGATATCCAGTCTTCACCTTCTGATTAAAGTCAGAGATGTGGCGGATAAAAAGAATTATCGCGTGAATAATGTTGATTCAACTGTTGTTCTTGAGAGGCCGGAGTTGCGAGAATATATCCATGAGATGGCCATGAATATTGCCGGGGCGCTTGGTATAAAGGTGGGTCAGGTAAACATAAAGGCCACGACGAATGAAGGAATGGGTTTTGTCGGACGTGGCGAGGGGATTGCCGCGTTTGCCGTCGTTACAATGAGTGAGAAGGAGGCTGGTGAAGATTTCTGAAAGACCAAGAGTAAGATTTGCTCCCTCTCCCACGGGTAATCTCCATGTTGGAAATGCCAGGACCGCCCTTTTTAACTGGCTCTTCGCAAGACATTATAAGGGGGACTTTGTCGTTCGGATTGAAGATACCGACAGGGCAAGGACGTCCGAAATATTTGAAAAAGGGATACTTGAAGATCTGATGTGGCTTGGAATCGACTGGGACGAAGGGCCTGGGAGAGAAGGCCGGCACGGGCCGTATCGCCAGTTTGAGAGGATTGATACATATAAAGATTACCTTAATAGACTCGTAGAAGAAGACAGGGTATATCCCTGTTACTGTACCGAAGACGAACTCGAAAAGGAGAGAAATACCCTTCTTTCAAAAGGAATGACGCCGCGCTATCAGGGAAGATGCAGGAATCTTACCGATAAAGAAAAGAGAAGACTGGAAAGCGAAGGAAGAAGGCCGGCTTTTCGTTTCAGGGTCCCCGGGGGTATTATTGAATTTAAAGATTTGATCCGCGGGGCTATGAGATTCGATTGTGATTCATTAGGGGATTTTATAATAGCGCGTTCCAACGGCATCCCCGCCTATAACTTTGCCGTTGTCATTGATGATCACCTCATGGGAATAACCCATGTAATCAGAGGAGAAGACCACCTTTCCAACACCCCTCTTCAGGCGCTTCTCTATCAGGCCTTTGGCTTTGAACCTCCTCTCTTTGCGCATCATTCGCTTATCCTGGGAGCCGACCGTTCAAAGTTGAGTAAGCGACATGGCGCCATATCTGTCAAGGCCTTTAGGGAAAAAGGTATATTGCCCGAAGCCCTTTTGAATTATCTTTCACTCCTTGGCGGCTCCTTTGCTTCAGGAAAGGAGATATGCCGGGTTGATGAGATTGTCAAAGAGTTTTCCCTGAAAAGGGCGGGGAAAAGCGGTGCAATTTTTGATGAGAGCAAGCTGAGATGGTTAAATAAAATATACATCCGAAATTACAATACCCCAAAACTGACAGAGCTGTTGATCCCTTTCATTAAGGATGCCGGATATGATTGCGATTCGCTGGATCAAGAATGGCTTCATTCCGTGGTGGAGGCTGTAAAGGGGAATCTCGGCACACTTTCTGAGGTCGGAGACTATATTGATCTGTTTTTCGATGAAAGGTATGCAATCTCGGATGATGCGGCATCGGTTCTCGAAGGGGAAGATGC
>JAUWQS010000355.1 GCA_030610915.1 Pseudomonadota bacterium
CTCTTTATTAGAAGAATTAACCGCTTTGTTGTTGAGTGCGACGTAGATGACAGGATAGTTCAGGCCTATCTGCCAAATACGGGCAGATTATGGGAACTCCTGCTTCCGGGCAGGAGTGTGTATCTCACCCAAAATACCTCCTCAAAAAGGAAGTATCAATATACAACCGTCGCCGTGGAGAGGGGGTGTGTCCCCATCTTGCTTCACACTCACTTTGCTAATGCGGCGGTGCGATGGCTGATAGAACACCGCAAGATACCCGGCCTTACAGATGTCAGGATTGTCAGGCAAGAGGTTACTGCCGGAAAGAGCCGGTTCGATTTTCTCCTGCAAAAAGAGGATCAGCAATTCCTGATCGAGGTCAAGTTATGCACACTCTTCGATAAACGCATCGCCATGTTTCCCGATGCCGTAACCCTTCGCGGCAGGAAACACTTAATTGAACTGGCCGCTATGTCTAAAGGGGAAACACCTAACGGTGTCATCTTTATCGTATCCTCTCCTTACGCAAACTTTTTCCTGCCTGATTACCATACAGACCTCGACTTTGCCCGTACCTTCTATGATCTCAGAAATATTTTGAACTTCATGCCAATTGCTGTAGAGTGGGAAAGTAACCTTACACTGAGGACTGATATTCGCATGCTCGATATTCCATGGGATCTCATCGCTCGGGAAGCAAGAGACGGCGGAAGTTACGTACTGATTCTTCACCTTGAAGATGATCTGCTGCTTCCCGTGGGGAGTCTCGGCAATGTTCCCTTCAGACGAGGTTATTATCTCTATGCGGGATCGGCAAAGAAAAACCTTACGAAGCGGATTCAGCGTCATCTTGCGAGGAAGAAAAAGTTTTTCTGGCACATCGATTACCTGAGAGATCATGCCGATCGATGCATGGCGCTTCCTGTGCGGTCAAGTAAACCGCTGGAACATGATCTTGCCGGGGCGCTCAGCAGGATATCCGACTGGAGTGTGCCGCGGTTTGGAGCATCCGATTGTTCCTGCAAGACTCACCTCTTCGGCATGCACACAAACCCCATTGAATCTCCACAATTCATGGAGATGCTACAGTACTTCAGGATTGGCCGGCTGGAGGAAGAACTTTGATAGGATTAAGGGTTTGCACAAAAATTTGAATACTTTCTTTGACAATAACTACTCACGTAGTCAGGCTGAAGGTATTTAGGCTGAAGGCTGAAGGTAAAAAAACAGTGGACAGTGGACAGTGAACAGTGTTTTCTGACCACTGACCACTGACCTTCAGCCCTAACAGTCTTCAGCCTTCAGCCTAAACAACCTGAGTAGTTAAGATCAAACCAGTGAAAAAGATGGGAGGAAAAGTAACATGAAAAAGGAAAGTACAGCGCTTATGGTGATGGATATGCAAAATGACATACTTGATGAAAATGGAAAGGCTGCGGCTTTAGGTGTCGGGAAACATGCCAGGAAAACAAAAGTGGTAGAGAACACAAAAAAGGCCATAGAAAAAGCAAGGAAGGCGGGGGTTCCGATAATTTATATACAGACCTTTTTCAGACATGAACTTCTGCCGGACATTGGTCTATCCAGGTCATTAAAGGAAAGTGAGGCGTTTAAGAGAGGCACTCACGGGGCTGAAATAGTGGACGAACTGTCTCCGCAGCCGCAGGATTATATAGTTGAGAAACACAGCATGAATGCCTTTTATAACACTGATCTGGAGGATGTCTTAAAGGGTTTAGGATGCGATACGCTTATCTTCACAGGGGTAGCGACAAACCTTTGCGTCGAAACAACGGTAAGAAGCGCCTCGGACAGAGGTTACAATATAGTCGTGCTAAGTGATTGTGTAGCTACAATAAGCGAGGATGCCCAGAATTTCCCCATAAATGTAATATTCCCCATGTTGGGCGAGGTTGTCACGGTAGAGAAGCTGGAACTTCAGTAGAGCCCGAACTTTAATTCAAAAGTAACTGCTCAGATAGATAGGCTGTAGGAGATGTAAATATCAAAATGAAAAATGTAAAATGAAATAGTGGGCGGGTGGCATGGACAAACTTATTTGTCCGTGCGTAACTACTCAGGCTGTGGGCTGTAGGCTATTAGACTGAAGGTAGATAGTCTGAAGACTCTTAGTCCCTTAGTTGTGAAATTCGTGTAAAAATGGCAAGAGAATTTAGTAAGCCTTCATTGAACGTTGAAATTAGAAAATAGAAATTGGAAATTTGGCCTCCATGCTTTTCTCCCGAATTTCTAATTTCCAATTTCAAGCAGTGAACGACTACAGGCTTTGAGCTTTCAGCTCTTCCGGCTCGTCCGGGTTAGGCATAAACAGCTTCTTATTACAGACATCAGGTCTGTATGTACCTGATAATCTTTATTGTTAATGAAGGTTTCCTGCCTGCCAGGTCTGATGGCCTGTCTCTGGCAGGAATCAGAACATGACCTGATATCCGCCAATTGTCAACCTGAAATTTAATTACGGTTGACAATAGTTTCCCTCTTTGGTACAAAGAAGCCCCCTATGGGAGGGTTATCGAAAGTGATTTTGGCATCCTTCATTTCTCGGGTTACACTTTATGCCCTCACCCTGCCCCTCTCCCCAGGGAGGGGCTTTTTCTTCCTTGCCCCTTGGGGATAGGGCCGGGGTGAGGGGGAAAGAGGAGCTGTGAACATTGAAAAAAGGTATCAGTCAAATAAATAGGGGCAAATCCAGACGCGTAGCCGCCTCCATCTTCTGGAAGCGGGGTTTGGGCGTAGAGGTTACGCCTTTGAGCTTTGCACAGCCCCCCTGTAGCGGAGACCTTCAGGTCTCCATATTCACGTAACACAGTATGACTGAAGCACATGGAAGGCTGAAACCTTCCGCTACATGCTTCTGCCATATGCCTTCCACTATTCATTGAGCT
>JAUWQS010000013.1 GCA_030610915.1 Pseudomonadota bacterium
ACGCCGAAGTCTGTCAACTCGTAAATTCGTTTCATCTCTCCCAAATTTCTAATTTCCAATTTCAAGTTTCAAGCCGTGAATGGCTAAGATTCACAATCACTCTTACATATTGAGGGTTGCCCCTATTTATTGAGCTGATACAATTATATGAACATAAAAGATGAAAATCCCCTCTTTACCATCATCGTTGCAGTACTCAATGGCAAAGAGTATATAGAACGATGTATTGAAAGCGTTAATAGCCAAACCTATCCTTATAAGGAATTGATAATAAAAGATGGGGGTTCTACAGACGGCACCGTCGAAATTCTCAAGAATAACGATGATAAGATTGCCTATTGGGAATCTTCACCCGATCGTGGGATTTATCATGCATTCAATAAGGCAATAAAGCATGCGAGGGGTGAGTGGATCTGTTTTTTAGGGGCCGATGACTATTTTTGGAACAAAAACGTGTTGACTGATTTGTCTCCACATTTAATAAAAGCAGCAGGTTTGGGGATAAAGGTTGTATATGGACAGGCCGCCAGGGTGGACAGGAGTGGACGTATTCTTAAATTGATAGGCAAGCCATGGGAGAATGTCCGCTGGTTAATGCCGCACGGGATGCCTTTGCCACATCCGGGGCTTATGCACCATCGCAGCCTTTTCGAAAAACATGGCTTATTCGATGAGACTTTCCGGATTGCCGGAGATTATGATCTTTTATTGCGAGAACTGAAGAATGGGGATGCTCTTTATGTGCGTGACCTTATAGTTGCTGGGTGGCAGGCAGGTGGGATTTCCGACTCTAAAGCTCTTTTTGCTCATAAAGAAACGGGACGAGCCCGGCGGAAAAACGGATTTCACAACCTGTCCTGGGTATGGTTAGCCGTGCATACCCGGGGATTTCTCCGAGAATATTGGCGGAAACTTGTACGGAAATAAAATCTCTGCGTGCAGACGGATATAGCGACGGCATAGGGGCCAGTTTAAAAATCTAAAGAGGTTTTGATGAGAAGAATCGCTTATGTTGATGAATTGGCATTTACCAGAAAACATGGTGGATCCGCTACTGCTACCATTAAAATATCAAGCTACATGCACGAGATAAAGACTTTTAACACCGAGATTTTTTCATTTTCAAACGGTATAAAAACAAACATCCCAGATAAAATTAAATTTTTGCCAAACTTACGTGAAATATTTATTTTCCCGTTTATAGGCAATAAGCTTATATCGAATTTAGAAAAAAATTTGATTTAATACATTTTTCATCTACCACCACAACGGCATTCCATAAATCTTGTATCCCAACCGTGCTAACCACGCATTGTATATTCTCACGGCAAACTAAAATCCTTAAAGAATCTTTACCGTTACATTACAACTTAATTTTCAATAAAATGAGTTACAACTTATTTAAAGAATTAGAAAAAAGAAGTTTTGAGAATGTTGATCATATAATCGTTCCGAAAATTGCACTTAAAAAATTTTTGATAGCTGAATTGAGAATACCTTATGACAAGGTATCAATTGTAGCTCAAGGGATTGATACTGAATTTTTCAAGCCGTTTGATAACCAAGCTGGTAAAGATAATTCAGCACTTTTTGTTGGAAGGGGGTCAATTGCAAAAGGCTTTGATATATTAATTCAGGCGGCTGATCTAATCAAAACAAATATCATAGCGGTCGTTCCACGTATATCACGATTATACAAAAGTATGGCTGAGAAAAAAAGAAATCTTACTTTAATTACGTCAAAACTTGATCATAGTAAGTTAGTTAAATTTTATCAAAAGGCAACTGTTTTTATAATGCCATCGCTATCAGAAACCGGACCTCTTGTTACCTTGGAAGCTATGGGATGTGGTCTCCCAATCGTATGTACATCAGAAGGTGGAGGCGATTTTGTGGGAAACGGTGTAAATGGGTTTGTGGTGCCCAATCGTGACCCAGCAGCCCTTGCTGAAAAAGTAAATCATATCCTTGATAATAAGGATATTGCACAAAGGTTCGGAAAAGAAAGCAGAAAGAGAGCAGAAAATTTCTCTATTCGGAATACAGTCGAAAAAACTGCGGCAGTATACCATTCATTGGGTATATAAACGTATCAGTTCAATAAATAGGGGCAAGCCCAGACACGTAGCCGCCTCCACCTTCTGGAAGCGGGGTTTGGGCGTAGAGGTTACGCCTTTGAGCTTTGCATAGCCCCCCCTGTAGCGGAGACCTTCAGGCCTCCATATTCACGTAACACAGTATGACTGAAGCACATGGAAGGCTGAAGCCTTCCGCTATTCATTGAGCTGATACATATAAACTTTTATAATATGACCTTGTATTTTCATAGCAAGGATCAGGATATTCAAAGCACTATCCGGTATTTGCGCGAGAAGTGGTATGTCAGTACATGAAAAAACCAGATCGGTTCCTTTAAAAATCCTTTATTTCGGTATCTATTCAAAGGGAATCGAGTATCCGCGAAACAACAATCTGATTCGTGGTCTGCACCTCAATGGTGTGGATGTAGTGGAAGCCCATTTCGAGCTTGCCGGTTCATTCCAGAGTAGAATGGATATAGTCAAAAATCCATTGGGGTTTGCGCGTTTTTTTCTTGGTTTAATAGTGAGCTTTATAGTTCTGACGTGGAAGTTCATGAGCTCTCCCCGTGTGGATGCCGTGATCGTCGGGCATCCCGGTTATTTTCACATACATCTGGCATGGTTTCTGCGCTTTCTTTTCCAGAGGCGGGCCATCCTTGTTTATGACGTCTTTATTCCGCTTTATGAGATGTTGATCGAGGATCGGGAGCTGTTGAAGTCAGACGGTCTGTTTGCGCGATTGTTGCGCCGATTTGAGAGGTCGTGCTGTCGATATGCTGATTTATGCCTGATCGACACGGATGAGCACCGCCGATACCTGATAGAAGAATATGGTCTGTCTTCTGAAAAGGTGATCAGGATATTTGTGGGGTCAACTATTGATCAGCAATCTGAATCACCCCGGGTCAGCTCCTCCGAAACATTCAGGACTCTTTTCGTCGGAACCTACATTCCCCTTCACGGTGTTGATGTAATACTGGAGGCCGCACGATATCTGGCGGGTGATCCGAATATACGTTTTCTTTTGGTGGGTTCGGGGCAGCTTCGAGAAGAGATGGAAAGTATGGCTCGAAAGCGGGGACTTTCCCAAGTAGTATTTCAGGACTGGATTCCAACGGAGGATCTTGGCGCATTTATCCGGTCATTCGATTTATCTCTGGGTATATTTGGGATCACACCCAAGACCGCAAGGGTTATCCCGTCTAAGATTTATGATATCTGCGCTACAGGAATTCCTTTTATAACGGCCGATACACCGGCCATCAGAGAGGTGTTTCATCATGGGGAAAACGCATATCTGATTCCTGCCGGCAATCCGTTTGCTCTTGCTGAGGCCATTCTGCGCCTGAAAACAGACCATGACCTCAGAAAGAGTATAGCGGAAGGTGCAAGACAGACAGGGAAAAGCATATTTTCTCTTGAGAGGATAGCCAGTGATCTTGTAACAGCCATTTTTGACAGTCTCGTAAAAAGCTCCGCTTTAATAGTTATCTGTCCTTTAGCCGTTCCCAGTCTTTTTGCATATTTTTTTTAATAAAGGGTGAAAGTGTGGCAACCGGATTATCGCCCATCACCGACAAGATCGCCGGGAATGGAAGAGTTTTCAGGTATCAGCTCAATGAATAGCGGAAGGCCTATGGCAGAAGCATGTAGCGGAAGGCTTCAGCCTTCCATGTGCTTCAGTCATACTGTGTTATGTAAATATGGAGACCTGAAGGTCTCCGTTACAGGGGCTGTGCAAAGCTCAAAAGCGTACCTCTACGCCCAAACCCCGCTTCCAGAAGATGGAGGCGGCTACGTGTCTGGATTTGCCCCTATTTATTGAGCTGATACCATATAACTGTATTCTATGATAGTGAAGTTGTTAGAAGATTTGTTGCTGACATCATAGTAAAGATAAAGTAAGGTATTTTGATGAAGATTTACAGGACAAATTTTGATGTTTTAATCCTGAATATCCTGTTAATCCTGTCAATTTTTTTCAAAGAGCTAATTTCAACGTTCAGTGAACAGTTTCATCATATCTTACACCCAACGGTAAATCCGTCATCGATGGCTTCGACAATCTGGCCCGGCTTCCGGCATGATCCAATCATAAAACAGGGAATGCCGGTCTGATCCAGGGTAGTCGCCAACTCCCTGCAACTGGCAAGTCCTGTGGCGATCACCACTGTATCACCAGAAATCTCTCTCTTATTGTTGTCCTGATCAAGCACAACGACACCGCCCTCCCTGATCTCAACAACCCTGGTCCGGGTGAAGATGTCAACCTTTTTGCGAACTCTTGATACAAGACCCCACCGGCTCGTCGGTCCCACATCGGCGGCTACTGCTTTCAGCATCTCAATAAGCGTGACTTTCTTTCCCTGATCGGCTAAAAATTCAGCCGTCTCTATCCCTATCATACCGCCTCCGACAACGATTACATTCCCTTGCACGGGAGCGGTTCCATCCAGAACTTCGAGGGCGGTCACAACCTTTTTTGTCTCTATGCCGGGTATATCCGGCATGAGTTCTCTTGCCCCCGCGGCCAGGACAACCACATCCGGTTTGATCTCCTCCAACCTTTCAAGCGTAAGTGATTCACTTAACCTGACCTCTACCGGGAGAATTTCCATCTGGCAGGCATAATAGTCAATGATATTCTTCAGTTCTTCCTTGTGTGGCGGCACAAACGCCAGATTGAGCATACCGCCCAGCTTATTATCTTTTTCGTAAAGCGTGACGCTGTGCCCGCGTATTGCCGCCACACGCGCCGCCTCCATCCCTGCGGGCCCGCCGCCAATGACGACCACGTGTTTTTTCTGTGAAGTTGCCTGAATAAGTTGCTCTCCTTCGCGCCCCAATTCCGGATTCACCGAACATTTTAGAACGGCCTTCTTGTCACCTTCGTGTATCGCTAACATGATCTGATCAAAACAGTAACAGCAGGCTGTGCAGCATCGAATTTCACGGGGACGCCCTTCCATGGTTTTTTTGACAAAGTCAGCGTCAGCGAGAAGTGTCCTGCCGAGACCGATCAGGTCAGCCTCTCCCCTCTCAAGAATACCGGCCGCCACAAATGGATCATTTATTCTGCCCACAGTGGATACCGGAACATCCACCACGCCTTTTACTGCCGCCGCAAGATATGAAAAGGCTCCCCGCGGCACCGACATGGGCAGCATCGGGCGCATGGCTTCATGCCAGCCTGCCCAGACATGCAGTCTGTCCGCGCCGGCCTCTACAATATGAGGAGCGATCAAAAGCGAGTCTTCAAGTGTTTTTCCGCCTTTCATCCCATCATCGGCATCAAACTTGACACAGATGTTAAAATCATTCCCCACATTCTTCCTTACTGCCCGAAGAACAGAGAGAAGAAAGGCAGCTCTCTGAAGCGTGTCACCTCCATATTTATCCTTCCGTTTGTTGGTCAGGGGAGAAAGAAACTGGCTGATGAGATAACCGGAAGAGGACAGAATTTCTATGCCGTCGAATCCTGCCTCCCGGGCACGGACAGCCGCTTCGGCAAAGGCAATAATCAGATTATCTGTTTCCTGAGTGGAGAGTTCCCGTGGGGTTTCGCCGGTATACTTAGAGGCAATGGCTGACGGCGCCACCGGTTGTTGACCCAGCAATTTGCCAAAGGAGTAACGGCCGGCGTGATTGAGTTGAGCAACAATCCTGGCCCCGGCTTTCTGCACCGCCTTCACCATCCCTGACAGGGTCTTGATATCGTTATCCGTTTCAAGATGCAGCTCCGGTGACATCCCCGCCCTGCCGCTTCTATGAACGCTGATCTCCGGGGTGGTGATAAGCCCTGTTTCCCCCCTGGCCCTGGCAATCAGATAGTCCGTCAATTGATCCATATCAAAGGTTGTCCCCATGGGCGCCATAAAAAAACGATTCTTGAGTGTGAGATTCGCCATCTCCAGCGGCTCAAAAAGGATATCTAATTGGGTATCTCTCATAATCGCATTCTTCCTGTTACTCATGTTACTTTTTCTTCAGTCTAATAGCTTACAGTGTGAGTTCGTAGGGTGGATTAAGGAGCGTAGGCGACTAATCCACCGAAGCGATCAGAGTTTTTGGTGGATTCTCCGCTTAATCCACCCTACAAGCTACAGCGTGAGTAGTTCGCACGGACAAACGAGTTTGTCCATGCCACCCCGCCGCCCTTGCCCTCTTTAAAGAGGACAAGGGCCAACGAAGAAAGGCCTTTCGTGGATCGGAAGACCGCTAATATTTGGCCACAAGCGACCCAGCGATGGTCATCACTTCAGCCTCTCTGGTGCCTTCATAGATATCGAGTATCTTGGCATCCCGGTACCATCTCTGAACATCATACTCATCAATGTAGCCATAGCCCCCATGAATCTGCAAAGCGGCATCGGCACAGTAGTTGGCAGTCTCGCCGGCAAGGTACTTGGCCATTGCAGCCAGCGTAAAGTCCGGCCGCCCTTCGTCAATCAACCAGCAGGCCTTGTAAGTCATATTCCTCAATGCCTCTGTCTTTATCGCCATCAAGGCAATCTTTTCCTGGATCAACTGGTAACTGACCAGCGGAGCCCCAAATACAGTCCTCTCCTTGGCATACTTGATGGACACATCGAGACATGCCTGACCTATCCCAACTCCCTGAGCGGCAACCATGGTCCTGGTTGTATCAAAGAATTCCATCAGATAATAGAATCCCTTTTTCTCTTCGCCAATTAGATTTCCCTGTGGCACCCTCACGTCCTCATAAGCAATCTCTCCCGTGTCACTCGCCCTGATTCCCAGTTTGCCATGAATCTTGGTAGTGGTTATTCCCGGAGCATCCGCAGGCATAATAATCAGGCTAAAAGTCTTATGTATCTTCTTCTCTTCAGGATTTGTAACACACGCAACCACCATAAAATCACAGATGTTTGCGTTCGTGATAAACATCTTATTGCCGTTTATGACATAATCTGTTCCATCCTTGACCGCCCTTGTCTTATACCCGGTAACATCGGTCCCTGCATTTGGCTCCGTATATGCTCCGGCGGACACCTGTTCCCCTCTGCATACCGGGGGCAGATATTTCTGTTTCTGCTCTTCGGTACCATGAAAGAGGATGTTCTCGCAACCAAAAGAAGCGGCGCCAACGCCCAGACCCAGACCCGAATCGATTCTCGAAAACTCTTCCGTAATTATTGCATTGCCCAGAACTCCAACTCCAGCGCCACCGTATTCCT
Organism: Pseudomonadota bacterium; assembly: GCA_030610915.1. The sequence continues at coordinate 7,280 of JAUWQS010000013.1, forward strand.
CCGGAACCCAGGCGCCCACAAGACCATTTTCAGCGGCCTTTTTTCGAAGTTCATGACTATACCTTTCCTCCCGATCACATTCCTGCGCGATAGGAGCAATCTCGGCCTGAGCAAACTTATATGACATATCCTTCAACATCTTCATCTCTTCGGTCAACTCAAAATCCATTTTTCCCTCCTTAACTATTTTTTTATCTGATAATCAATTACAACTCATTCCCGACAATGGCAACACTGACAATACCCATAAAGGGAAATCCGCCAAGATTATGAGTAAGCCCTATTTTTGGATCTTTAATCTGCCTTTTGTCGGCTTTGCCCTGAAGCTGCTTATACTCCTCGTAAAGCATCCTGATACCCGACGCGCCGATGGGATGACCAAAACACTTTAATCCGCCGTCAGGCTGACAGGGCATCTTTCCATCGAGGTCATAAAAACCCGCTTCCACATCCTCTCTCGCCCTTCCTCTGGGCGATATCTGAAGATCCTCGTACACAACAAGCTCGGTGATAGAAAAGCAGTCATGAACCTCCAGCATGCTGATCTCTTCCCGCGGATTTGTTATCCCGGCCTCCTCGTAAGCCCTGGCCGCCGCTCTAACCGTTGTCTCAACATGCGTTCCATCCCAGCTCTGATGGGCCTTTTCTTCGCCTGAAGTTTGAGCAATCTGGAGGGCCTTCACGTAAACTGGGTCCTTCCTGTATTTCTTGGCATCATCGGCGCGACACACAATTGCGCAGGCCGCTCCATCGCTCACACCACAACAATCGAACAATCCTAATGGATAGGCAATTATCGGCGCCTTCAATATCTGTTCAACCGTTACCTCTCTTCGCAGGTGCGCCTTTGGCGACAGGGCGCCATTATGATGACTCTTTGACGATATATGCGCCAGCACCTTTTTCCCCTCATCGGGAGTCATGCCATATCTGTCAAAATATGCCGTGGCCAGCATGGCAAAACAACCCGGCGCCGTCATGGCAGGCGACACCATGTTAAATTCGTCTCCGAACGCCACCCCAAAATCGGGGAGACCCGCATATCCGGTGTTTTTCAGTTTGTCACAACCAAGGGCACATGCAACTTCACAGGCGCCCGAGGCCACTGCATAACAGGCGCCGCGAAATGCGTCCGTCCCCGTTGCGCAAAAATTTTCCACTCTCGTCACCGATTGAAAGGGCAGGTTTAAGGCTATTGCAAGTGGAGCCCCTGCCTTGCCGACATTGGCCTCCGTAGCGCAAGACCCCAACCAGTATGCATCTATATCCTTTTTCTCTATTCCGGCATCCTCCGCCGCCTCCTGAAATGAGTCGATCATCAAATCGCTCGATGTCTTACTCCACAATTCTCCGAACTGTGTGCAACCCATTCCTATTATAGCAACCTCATTTTTTATTCCTTTTGCCATCGTATGTATCCTCCTTATATAATTACAGATATTACTACAATGTGGTCACTCGACAGTCTCCATATAGCCTTATTCTCTTACCGGCACCGCCTTCCAGCAATAACCATAGTATCCCCGCCTTGGGTCTATCTGTTTTCTCCGAAAACTCATCTTTATGGGCAAGCCAACCTTAACGGAGTCGAGTTTGCAGTCGGTCATATTGAGAAACATTCTTCCGCCCCCCTCAAAATCCACCAAGCCGTAAATCAGGGGAGGATCATAACTGGATGCGAGATTGTCCCCAGTGTATGAAATAAGTTTCCCGTCTATATCGGAAAAACAGTAATCCTCCATCTGGTCAGCAGCATCGCACTCCGGATTTACACATATCCTGCGTTTGGGAAACTGAGGCGTCCCGCATACCTTGCACTTGCAGCCAACGAGAGACGTAATAGACGCTCGTATATTCCAGTTGAGGCTCATCGACCAGGAAGCAAGATCTTCTCCACGAATTCCTATCTCAAGAGGTATGATATTCTTATAGATGAGATATTTTCCATAAAGAGTCAGGGCATTTTTTATGGCCAGATGCCCCTTGACGCCTTTTCTGCCGGCCTTCGCCTTTTCTATCTCATCGGTTACCTCAAAATAGAGGGCATCACTCCCGCTGCCCCAACTGAGGACCATAATCTTATCTCCCGGTTTTGCATCTTCAAGCGCCGCCGCCAGCATCATCAATGGCATCGCAACGCCTGTATCACCCACATTCGCCATCATGTTGTCCTGAATCTGCTCCGGCTTTGCTCCGAGGGCCCTGGATATTCCCCGAATGGCGCCAAAGACAGGACAGGCGATAATGATCTTGGCAAAGTCGCCGACACTCAGATTGTATTTGCCTGCCAGACCGATAGCGGCTTCAGGAATAATCTTTTCATATCCTTCATCCCTGATCCATCTCGCTTCCCAGACATGGCCAAATTTCTCCTCCGATAGACGTCTATTGTCAACAAAATCATGCGAAACCGAATAAGACCCCTTAAATTCCGCAATGACTCCTTCCGTTCCTACCAAAAGGGCCGCCGCGCCATCGCCATAAGTAAGTTCCTGACCGCTTGCAGGCTTGCCCACCTTGGCATCGCTGCCGCAGACCATTATTGATTCTCCTTCTTTAACCCCATCAAGAGCAGTAAGAAGGGCAGTGGTGCCCGCCCTGAGCGAACCACTGAAATCGGCCGCGCGCACACCAGCCGAATAATTCAGAGCCGCTAAGGCAATCACGGCATTTTGCCTCTCGGCAAACGGCATCGATGTGGAAGCCATATAAAGACCATTAAGACCTTTGCCATTTGTGCCGACAAGACAGTCTCTGGCAGCGGCAACAGCCATCGTTATTGGATCCTCATCGTAATTCGCAACCGCCTTTTCACCTCCTGACAGCGCAAAATTTGCCATGTCGAACCACCCCACCTGTTCAAAAATTACCTGCCGGTTCATCCTGTACCAGGGAATGTAAGCGCCATAAGATGTGATACCTGTCATAACTGATTCCTCCTTATAGTTATTGGGTTTTTAAAACCTGATTCCAGGCACAATAAATTATTGTGCGAAACTAAACTCGTGGACAGGAAATTATAAACATCAAAATATACGAAGTTTCTCAATATCCTGCGCCTCCTGCACAACCTCTCTCGTAACTTTTCAATAAATTAGGGGGGGGGTAACCTCCCGATATGAGCGATTAGAGTCACCACTACCCGAACTTATTGAGATATTCCCTCCCTCTTCCAAACTATACGTAGGGTAATATTGATGAACTTGTAAAAAGTCTGAAAAACACTCTTTTGTCATTCTGGTGAGCCGAAGCCCTGAGTATAACGAAGGGGATAGCGAAGAATCTAATATCATTGAGATTCTTTGTCGCTCCGCTCCTCAGAATGACACTGCGTAGATTTTTTTACGAGACCGTCAATATTGACTTTAGCAAAACTATATTTTATAAGTCAAGCGAAAAGTGGAAGAGAGTATCGGCGTAGCCGCTCACGGCTTGAAACCTGGAAAATGGTTCAAGGGGTAAGACCTTTGAACCTTTGAACCTTTGAACCCACAAAAACATGCATATCATAATTGATGGATACAATCTTATCAAACAATCAGATTCTCTAAGAGGTTTCGACAGGATCAGTCTTGAAGATGGACGCATGGAATTGATCCGGAGGATATCTCTCTATAAAAAGTCCAGAGGACATAAAATAACCATCGTCTTCGATGGGTGGATGAACGGCTCCATAATCGAAGAACGCAACCGGAAAGAAGGGATTGACATAATATATTCCAAAAAGGGAGAAAAAGCGGACGAAGTCATAAAGCGGATGGCAAAGAAAAAGGAAGAAGAGGTCGTAGTCGTCACATCGGACAGGGATATAGCAGGCTCTGTTAGTAGGAGTGGATGCGTAGCCATCTCTTCCCCGGAGTTTGAAGTTAGGATGGACGGGATGTTTCGTTATGAATGCCTCGATCCGGAGGATGAAGAGTCCCTCAACGAAGTGTCCGGTGGAACCAGGAAGAAAGGACCATCAAGAAAGATCCCTAAAAAAAAGAGGGCGGCGCTTGAAAGGATAAAAAAACTGTAATTGTTCAGGTTGGTTAGGCTGAAGGTAGTTAGTGTCTAATAGACTTCAGCCTAAACCGGACAAGTGGAAGGCTAAAGCCTTCCGCTACATATACTGTAACCGTTCACGGTTGTCGGTTCACAGTTCACAGTTCACAGTTTTTTCAATGAACTATGCAACGATTGAAGCATTTTGGATATTGATTTCAACTCTTGAATTAATTCTTTCGCATCTAAATCAGAAAATATATCAACCTCTCGTAACCGTTCACGGTTGCCGGTTCACAGTTCACGGTTTTTTCCAACCGTGAACCGGTAACTGTAAACCGTGAACGGTTACCATATACTGTGCAATTTTGACTGAGTCAAAAAGCGTAATCTGTGGCCGTGTAGAGTATAGATAGGCTGAAGGATGTTAGCCTTCAGCCTGAGCAGTTATATCAATCAAGAGACGTTCAAGCACAAGTCTCGGGTTTTTCCCGGTAGTTTTCAGTATAAGATCGGCATCTGCGAGGCCCCCCAAATGCTCCACCAGATTCTCGAAGGAGAATCTCACTGAATTTCTTAGCGCCTTGTAAATTACATAGGGATGCTGAGAGGCAAACCCGCCACTTTTCTCACCTGTCCTCTCACCCGATTGATCGGCCAACTTCTTTATCTCAGGATAAACAGAATTCTGGAATCGGTTGTAATCCATTTCGGGATAGAACGAACTCAACCTCTTCGATCTCAAAAAAATCTTCGCATGAAGGAGAAGCCTGATCTCCCTGTATACCATCGTCAGAATAACAAGATAGTGGACGCCACCATCCTGGATATCGTTCAAAGACAAAAGGGCCCTCTTCAGATTCTTCCCGGCCAGGGCAGAGGTCAAATCAAATATAGAATCTTCTTTCGCCCTTTCTATAACAGCCCCAACATCCTTTTCCTCAATCAAAGACCTGTCACCGGTATATATAACCAGCTTTTCCAGCGCTCCCCTGAATTGTCTCAGGTCAGAACCGGTCATCCTCTCCAAAGCCAGTGATGCCCCTGCCGTAAGCTTCTTTCCCTTTTCAGCAAGAAATTCTTTCGTAGTATCTCTCAACAGCTTCTTCTGGTTTTTTTCGCCTTTTACCTGAGAAAAACTGAGCGCTACTCCAATATCGGATACTATTTTGAAAAGTTTCTTCCTCCTGTCAACAAAATAATTGGCCGCAAGTATCAGACAATTACCTTCCGGCAGACCATCTTTTAAAACATCCTGAAGGGTCTCAGTATCCTCTTTGTCCTCAAACTGTGAGTTCCTTACAACTATGACCTTCTTCCCGGGAATGAGAGGAGGGGTAAGAATGGACTCGCATATACCGCCGATATCTTCATTTTCCCCATTTAGATAGAAGAGATTGAAGTCACTCTTCTCCCCGGAAAGAATAAGGTTGATTATCTTGTCAAGCGCATCATTTACGAGATACTCTTCATCCCCACATATGAGATAACAGGAAGCAACCTTTCCTTCTTTAATATCATCAAGGACTGTATCCAGGACCACTCTTCCCGAATCACTTGGTACGAAACTCACTTAGCCTCCAAAGACATTCGCATAACCCTAATCCGGACAAGCCGGAACAAAAAAACGGTTCACGGTTCAATGGTTCAACGGTTAAAAGCTGTGAACAGTGAACCCATAAACCGTGAGCCCGTCGAAGGGCGAACGGCAAAAGGAAATCGTAACCGGCTTGGGCTGGCTCAAGGTTGATTGTTTTCTAACCGCTGAACCGTGAACCCCTGAACCGTGAACCTGAGCAGTTACCTTTTTTAATACCTGCGTCTTTGTGCTTTGATAAGTCTTCTACGGGCCTCGATAGCCTTCCTCTTTTTTTTCACAGAGGGCTTCTCATATGCCCTGCGTAACTTAAGTTCCTTGAATAGTCCGCTTTTGGATAGCTTATTTTTGAGAACCTTCAATGCCTTTTCCACGTCATTGTCAAATACTTTTACTTCCAATACACTACACTTCCTTTCTCTATTTGATTTATAAGGGACACGATCTGCACTCCAACAATGGTGTTATTATCCCTTTACTTGAACAATCTTTCAATTGCCGGTACAAAAAGGGCAGCGCAGCATCGCTTCAACACGCACTGCAACCATTACCCCCTCTTTCCCATTTTTTATATCCCTCTCATCACTCACAACCTAAGGGTCTGTCAGGAAATAAGTATCACATTTATGCATCTCATCTTCAGGCCATCTTTAGCCGATCCTCAATCGCAAAATCCTCGAAATAGCACAACTATTCCTCTGCTTTTGCTCAATCGTATCGACTAAATCTAACCT
>JAUWQS010000452.1 GCA_030610915.1 Pseudomonadota bacterium
TACGAGACTGTTAATTTCTCTTCCCGTTTTTTCTTTTCCAATCTAACCCTTCTTCACAAACCTCCTGCGACCCAGCCCGGCAAGGCCGATGAGACCTGTGCCCAAAAGCAGCATTGTGGCCGGTTCGGGAACGACATCCACACTCGTAGAGCCATCGTGCGCTGAATGGAGACCAAATTCATCCAATTCGATTTGATGGGTATTAGTGTCAACTTGCACCACTACATAAAAACCGGGCATTGAATCGACATAAGGACTCAGGTCGTTTCCATACTGGTCGAGCCAGAAACCAGCAAGCAGATCAGTGAATATCCAGTTGGTAAGAGTATCGCCAGATCCCAAGTTCCACCATATATGTCCTTCTCCACTCGTCAACTCAGCCGTCGCAACCAGGACGCCATCTGTGAAAGTAGAACCAGTACCACCAGCAAGATCATCGTATGACCCTATCTCTAATCCAAAATCATGATTTACTGACGCGTCAGCATAAAGATTAATTGTTCCACTCGTATAAGTGTAGGTGTCAGTGCTTGTACCAACATCATAACTTACAGTGCCGACTAAATCCTCCCATCGACCTGTCAGCTCCCAACCACCCAAGGTGTTGAGACCTTCTGTGTCGACGGCTGTTGAAACAATTAGACTACCCACATTAACATCGCCAACATCCAGGAATGTTGCCGGTCCTGTGACAGTTGAGGTCGTCTGAATATAAAGACCTAACTGATTAAACACCCCGGTAAGGTTGTCAGCATCAGAAGTTGTGCCGGTGATTCCGGCCGGGGTAAGATCGATCATAATCGGCATCGCATAAGCGCTGCCCAGGCCCAGAGACACCACAAACGCAATACCAACTACAAAACTAACAAACAATTTTCTCATTTTCTCACCTCTTTTTAAACTTGTTTTACTAAATTTTTGAAAATGCATTTTCAAAACTCCTTTTACCTAAGCCGTTCGAACGAATTTCTGCTTCTTTTACCTTCTAATTACCTCTAAGTTTTCCCTTCACCTCCTTTCATGTAATATTAAGTGGTTTGAAGATACTGAAACTGTCATTGCGAGCCGGGCGTGGCAGTCTCCATTTTCTTGAAAATTCGATGAGCCTGCCTCGTCTGCCTGTGCGCGTATCCGCACGCTATACTTGATACGGTTGTAACTTGCATTTCTGTCATTCCGAACGAATGTGAGGAATCTTAAGATTTCTCCTTTCAGTCGAAATGACAAATAAGCTCAATTTGTGGCAGTGAGTAGTATAACAGGTCGCTTCACACCTCGAAACAACTTCCCTGCACTTTGTTAAAAAGCAATTCTTATGCCCAAAATCAAAAATCCTCAAAAATATTCCTTAGCTCCCTGATATTCAAGGCTATAAAAATTTTATCCTCATTTTTCCACAACTTTTCTGCCCTCAAAAAATGTCCCAACCTTATCCTTTTTATGTAAAGATTTTCTCAATTGTTCCACTTTTAGACTTTTTCGTTTTTTGACAGGATTGACAGGATATTCAGGATTAAAACATCAAAGCAGCAATGGCAGTCCATTCAAAGTTCGAAGCTGAAAGCAAAGACAGTGGTAACATTTTAGCTGTTTGAAATCGCCTTTTAAGAAGGGAAATGACATGATTTCATCTTCTGATATGAAAAACTTAAAATTAGAGTGAAACGATTTTAGCTCTTGGCTTACAAGAATAGTTTCTCTGCGCTCTCTGCGAGCTCTGCGGTGAACGGTTACAAATGATCATGTCCTTAGCTAAACCGGATTTTCTCAGTTCCATGAGCAACCATTTTTCGTAAACAGATTCCAGAATTTGTTCACTTGAAACCTGCCTGCGCCAAGCGAAGCGCGGCAGGCAGGCGCACAGGCAGGCAAAATCTTGTTTATCCTGTCAGGATTTTTTTTCAAAGAGTTAAAGGTGATGAAATCGTAAAAAGTCCACGCAGTGTCATTCTGAGGAGCGGAGCGACGAAGAATCTCAATGATATCAGATTCTTCGCTATCGCTCAGAATGACAAAAGAGTATTTTCCCGACTTCCAAGTAACTTACGCGAAATTGCACTCAAAAAGTGACTCCGTCGGGCGAGACGCCCGACCTACTACGGAGGGGCAGAAGAATATTGCATCCCGCACCGCACAGGGTAGGCGTCTTCGCACCCAGGGGATAGTAG
>JAUWQS010000377.1 GCA_030610915.1 Pseudomonadota bacterium
CTTATAAGTGTAACGGACAAGAAGGGAATCGTCGAATTCGCCAGGGAGCTTACAAAATTCAGCGTGGAGATACTTTCCACCGGAGGAACGGCAGCTCAGTTGCGGCAAGAGGGAATAGCCGTTACCGATGTCTCCGATTACACAGGTTTCCCTGAAATGATGGATGGAAGACTAAAGACTCTTCACCCAAAGATTCACGGCGGCCTTCTGGCCCTGCGCGACAATGAAGAACATATGAAAGCGGCAAGAGAGCAGGGTATTAATCTTATAGACATGATAGTCATCAATCTTTACAGATTTGAGGATACCGTGGCAAAAGAAGGCTGTCTGCTGAAGGATGCCGTGGAAAATATCGATATAGGCGGCCCTGCCATGCTCCGTGCGGCGGCCAAAAATTACCGTTTTGTTACCGTTGTCACCGATCCCGAAGATTACCGGAAGGTCTTAAAGGAGATGAATGAGACGGGAGGGAAGATATCTGAAGCCACCAATTTTGCCCTTGCCGCCAGGACCTTTCAACTAACAGCGAGATATGATGCCGCTATCTCAAACTACCTTGGCAAGATAGGCCCGGAAGAGGAAAAGAGGGAATTTCCCGATACCTTCACAATACAATTCACCAGGGCGCAGGATCTTCGTTATGGAGAGAATCCCCACCAGAGCGCCGCCTTTTACAGGGAAGAAGACAGTGCCCTTTCAGCAATCTCGAATGCCAGACAACTGCAGGGAAAGGAACTGTCCTACAACAACATTATGGACAGCGATGCGGCATGGCAAATGGCGTCCGATTTTGAATTGCCTGTTGCAGTCATCATGAAACACTCGAATCCCTGCGGAGCCGCAACCTCAAGCGCCGGAATCCTGGAGGCCTATAAAAAGGCAATGGAGACCGATCCCGTATCCGCCTTCGGAGGCATAGTCGCCTTCAACAAGATCGTAGACAGAAAGACCGCCGGGGAGATTGTAAAGACCTTTTTAGAGGTCATCATAGCGCCCGGTTTTGACCAGGACGCCCTAAAAATATTAAATACCAAAAAAAATATGAGGGCGCTGGAAATTCCTCTCCCGGTTGAAAAACAGGATGCCGGTTATGATTTCAGGAGGGTGGTGGGAGGACTTCTCATCCAGGAAAGGAATATCAAAAAGACGGATATCAGGACGGCAAAGGTCGTCACAAAAAGGGCGCCGACAGAAGATGAATATCATGCCCTCGACTTTGCCTGGAGGGTGGTAAAGCATGTTAAATCCAACGCCATTGTATTTGCCGCCAAAGATCAGCTTGTAGGAGTTGGAGCCGGCCAGATGAGCAGGGTTGACTCCGTAAAGATAGCGAAGATGAAGGCAAACCTGCCCACAAAGGGAACGGTGCTGGCTTCCGACGCCTTTTTTCCTTTTCGAGACGGGGTTGACATGGCCGCCCAGGCCGGCGTTACAGCTATCGTGCAACCCGGCGGTTCAATAAGAGACGAGGAATCCATAAAGGCGGCTGATGAACACGGGATCGCCATGGTCTTTACCGAAACGAGGCTCTTTCGGCACTAAAAAACGGTTTCGGGTTCAAAGTTGCAAAGCAGGGGTTAAACTTAAGTAATGTAGATTGAGACAAATTTGTATTCACCGCAGGGATCGCAAAGAACGCAGAGATAATAAAACAATTAAATAGGATTAACTGGCTGGCGGGTGGCATGGACAAACTTGTTTGTCCGTGCGTAATTACTCAGGTTGTGGGCTATTGGTTGTAGGTTGGGTTGAGATACGAAACCCAACAAAAGGCTATGAACTTTCAGCACGGAGGAGGAACACTCCATGAAAAAAGAAACCAGGTTATTGGTAAGCGTAGTCATGGGAAGCGACTCCGATCTACCCATAATGAAAGAGGCGATAAAGGTTCTTGAAGAATTTGGCGTTTCCCATGAAGTTTTCCTGACCTCCGCCCATCGTTCACCGCAGCGGACATCGTCATTTGCGGAGGAAGCAGCGAAACGGGGAATCAAGGTTATCATCGTAGGCGCCGGGGCGGCGGCACATCTGGCCGGCGTTATCGCATCACAGACGGAACTGCCTGTAATTGGTGTGCCTATCGATGCAACTCCTCTAAGAGGGCTCGACGCCCTGCTCTCTACAGTTCAAATGCCCGGAGGAATACCGGTTGCCACAATGGCCATAGGCAAAGCCGGAGCCAAAAATGCCGCTATCATGGCCATAAGGATACTTGCCCTGGAAGATGATGGTCTCCGAAAGAAGTTGAATGCCTATACTGAAAGTATGGCCAGGGGAATAGAAGGAAAACAGAAGGGCCTAAATGCCTGAAATACTGAAGATCGATCCACGAAAACCTGATGAATCCTTAATAAAAGCAGCAGTAAATATTCTTAAAAAAGGCGGGATTATAGCCTTTCCGACAGAAACTTTTTACGGACTCGGCGCTGATGCCGGAAATGTTGAGGCTGTTGAAAAAATCTACCGGATCAAGGGCAGAAACCCTCAAAACCCGATTCCACTTATCATAGGAAACACCCGGGATATGACCGGGCTTGTTGAGGATATACCTGAAACCGGCCGAAAGCTCATGAAAAAGTTCTGGCCCGGGGGGCTCACCATTGTATTCAGGGCCTCTTCAAATGTACTCCCAAGACTAACGGGAGGAACGGGGAAGATCGGCATACGCCTTTCCAGCAATATTATTGCGTCTCAACTGGCAAAAACCCTCTCAAATCCCATCACCGCCACCAGCGCCAACCCGTCCGGGGCGGGAGAATGTATATC
>JAUWQS010000415.1 GCA_030610915.1 Pseudomonadota bacterium
TGCCCTTTACTGAGTAACCCCAGCTTGTCCAGGCTGTTTTCCTTGTCAAGGATTTTAGTTTTTGACTTGAAATGTCCGCTAAATTTGCAGTATCGCAGACCTTGTTATCCCACCGCAACCTGTCCTTGTTCTTCTCTAAAATGATATTTTCAACCTCTTTCGCGCTTAGTTGACGGTTTGAATCGCCAACTCTGGTATAAGCTCTACCATAAGCGTAATAAGGCGCTTCATTTCCATGAAATGTAACATGGATACATTCCTTGCCTCTGAGATTGACATTCTGAATAACAGGAAAAATCTCAGGCTCAATGTGGTCACCAATGGCCTTTGCAACATCCCTTAGTGTTTTGTCGCTTATCATTTGTCCTACGACTGTACCGTCATTCTTAATGCCGAAATAGAGTTCACCTCGCTGGTGCTTGTTTAAAATCGCAGAAATAGCAATCAAGGCTTCCTTCAGTTCGGAAGTTGATCTTTTCAATTCCAGAATTTCACTCTCCTTAAAACGCATTTTCAATTCCAATCATTTTCTTTTTATGTATTTCTTATCATAAATCCTGACGTGAGTTTGTCTCAATTCCGGCCGCAATCAGCGACATTTAATCTCTTTATATGTTCCCAAACCATCTCTTCTAACTGTTCAACAAGGGGGATTTCCACATAAGTCTTTTCATTAGGTGTTTGTGCCATACGCTTTTCTTTTTTTAATCTTTTTTCTGAAAGACCAGTTCCGGGTGATTATTGTTTAGCCATTCCAAAACATCTGCTTTCAATTCTTTTACAAACTCAATGAGTTCATCGGCATCATGTCCTGTAACGCCTCCAACATAATCATATTCCACTATATTTCTTTTTGATCTACATGAATTCAGATATTCTGCATCATCCTTTCTCTTGTTCCCAAGTATTAAAGGCAATGCCTGAATGGTGCGGTAGTGTTGTAATGTTCTCTCTGCCTTAAAGCCTTCAGCGTAGAGGAGGATCGTACATAGCTTGAGTGCCGCATTATAAGCAATCCCGAACCGCCAGTCATCGGAGATACCTCCCTTTGCATCTTTCAAATCACGATCAATGATCATAACTAAATTCTCAATCTCTTCTTGACTGGTTTTATGTCTGCGCAACCAGCCATTATCAACCCATTGATTCAAGCTCATTTGCGTTCCCTATTATAAAGATTTTAGGTGCTTCGAGCACCTGAGAGATGAAGTGTTCTCTGTTTGCTTTTCGTTTTATGAATTCTTCCACACTTAAAACATGCGGGTTGATTTCTCTGCCAATTTGCTCGGATATCCCTGATAACATACCGGTTAATTTCCTCAACCCCAGTTTCCCAATGACCATTAAATCCACATCGCTTCCGGCTGTTTCCTCATGGCGGGCAATGGACCCGAATACAAAAGATATGCTGATATCTGCATCCTGTCTTAATGCATTTTTTAGAATATCCACTAACCCGATTGTTTTCAGGACAAGTCTCCGAATATCAGGATACAGAGGATGTTCTTTGCTGGCTCGATAGTAAAGGCGGTTCCCGTCTTTTCGTTTCTTAACCAGGTCCAGACGCAGCAGTTTTTTCAGTTCTGTCTGTATCGTCCCTATGGCATATCCCGAACGCCTTTCAATCTCACGCATGTGCAACTCTTCGGTAATTGTTCCGAAGAGCAGACGAAATATCTCCGCCCGGATCTTAGATGATAATATTTCCGCTAAAACATTCATAATGTATGTTTATATCATACAATTGTATGGTTGTGCAATACAAATGTCTTAAAGTTTCCCACGAAATACTCGATAAAAAGAAACAGCGCTTTCAATTAAGGCATGCTCACGAAGGATCTTGAGCTTTTGAGACGATTGATGAGTGAACAATTCCTGTTGCCCTGTGCTTTACTCAAATCGGCCAGATAGCAACTGGTAATGGTGGGAATCGTGGATGGCTCCGCAGAAAATTGTCGCAATGTCATCATAATGGTTTCTTTTCGTTTATTTTTTATAGCAACCTGCCAGGGACTCTTTGGCTTTGTCGAATCGCTTCAACAGACAAAAACCCAGTGTCCCCATTCCACCCAAAAAATGCCAGTATTTCATGGACATCTCAGATTCAACACTACCCATGAGCAGACTTGACATAATTCTTCACAAACCATCTTATGACTTTCAAACATCCATCTCATCCAATACATCTGCTACCCAGAAAAGATAAACCATGAAAGCTTTCTCACGGGCATTTTCCAGTCGTTTAGCCCATTCCACAAGCTCATCAAGATCGAGGGTTACCTTACCATTAAACACCGATTTTCGCGGTCATCCATAGCATAAAGGAACATACTCTCATGTTTTAAACCGTATGGCAAAATATACTGTAATAACACATGGATGTGCAATTCATTATTTCAATTGGAACTAACAAATCTTATACACTG
>JAUWQS010000204.1 GCA_030610915.1 Pseudomonadota bacterium
CCCTCCCAAGGAGACCATGCCCAACTTTCACCTCCGCCTTCCTCTGATGAGTTGTGATCCTGCAGCCGGGGCCTATGCCCTGGATGTCTTCAAGAGGCATGAGAAGAACCTTTCCATCCTTAAATCCCACGACCTCGGCAGTAAGCGGCAAACCGCCGCCTGCCGGATAAATATGGCACATCTCGCCAACAGAAGCGCCCGGACCATGTCCTTCCACCACAAGACCAATAATCTCACTCACCTTGCCGCTGACTTCGATAGGATTTATTTCATCCAGGATCCGGTGATATCTTTGAAAATCTATATTCATTATAAGTGCTCAGGTTGTTTAGGCTGAAGGCTGTTAGGGCTGGAGGAATATTAATTATAATTGCCTTCCACCTTCAGCCTAACAGTCTTCAGCCTGTTTTTCCTTCAGCCTCTCGCAGCCCCTCCTTAATCTCACTCAACTGGTGATCCAGCCTGGCATCCACCTCTCCGAGCAGCGTTTCTATTACAGCGCCACCCTGCTCAATGGCTTCGTCCTCTTCAAAGGCCATATTCCTGATGCCGTCAAAACCCCGTAGTATCTCCGGCTTGACTTCCATCATACAGGCATAATCCCTCGGATTTAATCTGATCTTTATCTCATCTTTGTCGAGAATGTTTTTTATTGCCGCTCTCAGCACACTCAAAATCACACCCTTCTCCGTTGAGACCTCCTGATGAATAACCTTCTCAGCTATGGAAATGGCAAGATCCAGTGTCTCTTCTTCCGACTCCTTCAATATCCTCTTTTTTGACTCGCTCAATTCCTTAATTAAATTTGTAAAGGCAGTCAGCGTTGAAGACAGCCTTCTTTTTTCAATCTCTATCCCCTCCTTCTTCCCCTCTAATAAACCCTCTCTATGGGCCATTTCTCTCTCAATCTCCATCCTCTTTTCAACTTTGTCCTTATCCGCCTCGACCCCGGATATATTGCCGCCATTGCCCGTTCCCTCCGGTTCAAAGTCAGCCTTGACAAACTCACTCGACATGTTCGGACTTGGTGGCGCAGGGTTTACATACCTTGATTTTATAATCCTGTCAGACAAATTTATCCTCCTCGGCACCACTTTTAATTACGATCTTGCCTTCGGCTTCCAGCCTTTTCACTGTATCAAGAATGCCCCTCTGGCTATTTTCTACTTCTGACAACCTTATGGGCGGCATCAGTTCTATATCCTCTTTGAGCATCTCTGCGCCGCGTTTCGTCATATTTTTGTAAACCTTCTCTCTCATCTCTTCGTCAAATATCTTGAGGGCGCGTGCCAGATCTTCACTGCTGACCTCTCGCAGCAGCTCCTGTATATCCCTATCGTCGAGAGCGAGGACATCCTCAAAGGTAAACATGAGACTGCGTATCTCGGAAGCCATATCCGGGTTGGTCTCATCGAATGATTCCATAATTGCAGTTTCCGTTTCCCTGCTCAATAGATTCATAATTTCCGCTGCCGTGTGGCTTCCCCCCATCTGTCGACCAGCGGTGGAGCCACCGACAGCTATCTCCGTTTCGAGCGTCTGAGCTATCCCTTCAATAACTTCATGGGGAACGTTTCCGAGTGTCGCCATTCTCCTTATAAGATCGACCTTCATCTCATCCGGAAATGTCTCCAGCGCCTCGGCAGCCTGCTCTCTTCTGAGGTGCGCAAGTATGAGGGCTATTGTCTGAGGATGTTCCGTTCTTGTGAACTCCACCAGTATTTTGGGATCAACCTCACTTAACCTTTTACTTATTGGATTTTCGAGATTTTTGCGTCCTTCAACTTCAATCTTATCCAATATACCCTGTGCCTTTTCCTCTCCAAGCGCCCTGACAATAATATTCTGCGTTAAATTGTCCCGAACAGCGAGAACGCCGCCTCCCTTTCTTGCAAGTTCACAAAATTCCCCGGCAACAGCATTTACTTCCCTGCTGGACACCCTGGCATTGGCCATACGCTGCATCTGCTCACCGATGCGGGAAATCTCCGCAGCCGTGAAATTTTTCATTATTTCCGCCGCCGTTTCTTCATTTAGGGATAAAAGCAGCAACGCCGCTTTTTCTTCGTTGAGCATTTTTCGCTATCCTTTTCAGGGGTTCAGGGGTTCAGTGTTCAGGGGTTGATAGCTTTTAACCTTTGAACCTCTGAACCTCTGAACTAACAAGGTCTGTACTACATCCAGTCTCTCAATAATTCCGCAACGCCCTTTGGATTTGTCACGGCCATCTGTCGAACCACTTCCGCTTCGGCGAATTTCCCAATACCAGGTTCTGCTATTCCGAGAGGCGGTCTTTCTCCTCCCACTTCCTCCGGCGAGCCTGGCAACAATTCCCTTCTTGGAACCTCCGCCTCCACTCCCTTTGCCACCAACATCCTGACTACAGGACGGATAATAAACATCACAATCAGTATTAGCGCCACGAGCAGGATAAGATATTTAATCAGCGGAAAAAATACTGCCATTTTATCCAACCATGACTCCTCTTCGACAGACAGCGTCTCCAATCCAGCCCTTTTGAAGGGAATATTTGTAACAACAACCTGATCGCCCCTTCCTGAATCAAAACCGGATGCCTTTTTTACAACATCTTCGAGAACCGCCACCTCTTTTTTGGGTCTTGGCTGATATGTAAGCATGCCCTCCTTATCTCTGGCATAAATACCATCCACGAGAACGGCTATCGACAATCTCTTTATCTCTCCCACCGGCATAACCGTTTTATTCACCACCCTGTTTATTTCGTAATTAATTACCTCCTCCGTTTTTTCCCGTTTAACGGCTTCGTTCGCAACGCTCTCCGTTCCGGTTGGACTGACGGTACTTTCTCCCCCGGCGCCTGCCCCGCCTGCCTTTTCGGTCTGTCGCTGCATACTCCTTATCACCGGCTCTTCCGGATCATAAAGTTCTTCGGTCTTTTCCACCATCCGAAAATCCAGGGCGGCGGATACCCGAACCACCGCCTTCCCCTCCCCCACAACCTTCTCTAACATGGACTGAATACTGGAGGATAATTCTCCCTCGATGTTTCTCTGGCGCTCCGTCTGGGATGCCGTCATTCTAGCCGCTTCCGATCCGCCCTCCGTTTTAGACAAAATATTCCCGCCATTATCGACCACCATCACATCGGAAGGCATCAGTCCCTCGACGCTGCTTGCCACGAGGTATGTTATTCCATCTATCTGAGATTCCTGCAATCTTCTCCCCGATCTCAGTTTCACAATTATTGAAGCGGTTGGTTTTTTTTGTTCCTCAACAAAGAGTGATCTTTTCGGCATAACTATATGCACCCGGCACTGCTGTATCTCGTCCAATCCTTTAATAGTGCGTGACAGCTCTCCCTGGAGAGCCCTCTGGTAGTTCAGATGCTGAACAAATGCTGTAACGCCAAAATTTTTCCCGTCAAATATCTCAAAGCCAACCTCTCCATCACGGGGCAGCCCGGAAGCAGCCAGCTTTAATCTTATCTCTGAGACTTTATCGGAAGGGACAAATACAGAGCTGCCCGCGGGGGACAGCCTGTAGGAAATCTTTTCCTTATCCAGCAGGGCAACGATACCCCCCGCATCCTCAGTGGAAAGATTGGAAAAGAGCACACGGTATTCCGTTTTATTAACATACCAGACCAGTATCACTATACTTAATAAGATAATGCCGGCAGCGGTCAAAACGGAAAACAGTCTGGATGGAGGGAGCGTCTTAAGCCCCTTCAATATCTGGGCAAATGCCTGCGACAAGGAATTCATGTTTAGTTCTTCTCCCCTAGGTTCAGTGATCAGTGGCCAGGGTTCAGTGGTCAGTGGTCAGTGGTCAGTGGGCAGTGGGCAGTGGGCAGTGGGCAGTGGGCAGTGGTCAGTGGGCATAGCTTTTAACCTTTGAACCCTTGAACCTCTGAACCCTAAACACTGACCACTGACCACTGAACCCTTTAACCCTATATTACCAGATTATTACAGGATGTTATGAAATTATTGGGGTAGAATATTATAAGGAAACTCCCTTACACCTGCATCCTCATAACTTCCTGGTATGCTTCTAATATCTTATTTCTCACCGTCATCATCGCCCTGAAAGAAATATCCGCCTTTTCAAGAGCGACGATCGCCTCACTAATGCTTCCGGTCTTCTCCAGTTCGACTTTTGCAATGGCATTGTCGGCATCCGTCTGCAACTGGTTTATCTCACCGATTGCATCTTTAAGGGCGGCTCCAAATGTCCCTGTGCTCTTTGAATCTCCACCAACAGGTTTCACATCCGGCGTCAATCCCGGTGTCACATTACCCTGAATCGATGATATATCAATCATCTTCTGAGTACCCCC
>JAUWQS010000227.1 GCA_030610915.1 Pseudomonadota bacterium
AGAGGGTGGTCAACATTATGGTGAACAGAGAAGGGCATCTGTGTGTTTGCTCCGTAGACAGAACTTGATGAGGCAAAAATCAGATGTTTAATCCTGCCCTTCCTGCAGCCTTCAAGAATATTCGTGAACCCAACAAGGTTACTGTCGATGTATGCATGAGGATTGAGCAGAGAATAGCGGACACCCGCCTGAGCCGCCAAATTCACCACAGTTTCAAAGGAGTTTTTACTAAAAAGAGCCTCCATATCTTCCCGGTTTGCAAGGTCTGTCCTGATGAAATGGAAATTCTTGTATTCTTTCAGAATGGAAAGGCGCGCCTTCTTCAGATTGACATCGTAATAACTGTTCAGGTTGTCGATGCCGATTATAACATCGCCCGACTCCAAGAGTCTTCTCGATAAGTGAAATCCGATAAAACCTGCAGCGCCCGTAATTAGAATCTTTCTCATCGATTTTTTACAGTCTCCAATAACCTATCCCACGTTCCTTTGCATCTTCGTGATTAAAAATACCTTTGACATCCACCACGATGGAGCACCCATCGGAGCAGAATCGGGCAATTCCTTCGAGATCAAGTTCCCGGTACTCCCGGTGCGCGACCGCCAGGATCACCGCGTCGACTCCTGCGATGTTATTAAGCGATTGGAGCTTCAGGCCGTAGCGGCGATAGGCTTCTTCAGCGTCAGCGTGGGGGTCGTGGACGAGGACTTCGACCCCGTAGTCTTCAAGCTCGCCTATGATGTCCACTACCCTGGTATTGCGTAAATCAGGGATATCCTCCTTAAAGGTCAGGCCTAATACCGCTACCCTGGCATTTTTGACCTGCTTATCAGCGGCAATAAGCATCTTGATGGTTCGCTCTGCCACATATTTCCCCATCCCGTCATTGATGCGGCGGCCGGCCAGGATCATCTGAGGGTGATAACCTAACGACTCGGCCTTGAAAGTTAAATAATATGGATCCACCCCGATGCAATGGCCGCCCACAAGACCCGGGCGGAAAGGTAAAAAATTCCATTTAGTGCCGGCCGCCTTTAGAACCTCTAATGTGTCGATTCCCATCCGGGTAAAAATTATGGAAAGTTCATTCATGAGGGCGATGTTGATGTCCCTTTGCGTGTTTTCAATAACCTTGGCCGCTTCAGCCACCTTTATGGATGATGCCTGGTAAATGCCGGCCTTTACAACCCTGCCATAGACCTGGGTTAACAGATTTGTGGTTTTTGTGTTGGTTGAAGAAACAATCTTGGTGATTGTCTCAAGGGTGTGAATCTTGTCGCCCGGGTTGATCCGTTCAGGCGAGTATCCTACGGAAAAACCTTCACCCAATTTCAAGCCGGATTCCTTTTCCAGGATAGGAACGCAGACCTCTTCCGTCACTCCCGGATAGACCGTCGATTCAAAGACCACACAGGAACCTTGTGAGAGGTGTCTGCCAACGATGGCCGCAGCGCTTCGAACAGGCGCGAGATCCGGTATTCTGGCATTGTCAATGGGCGTAGGGACGGCCACGATTATTAGACGGCATGAGGACAAGGCTTCAGGATCCGATGTAAAACTTACAACCGCCGATTGTAAATCTGAATCAGTAACCTCCAGGGTGCTGTCGTGGCCGGTCTGAAGCTCGGCTATACGATCAGGATTGACGTCGAATCCGACAACGGAAAAGTGTCTCGACAGATGGACAGTTAGCGGCAAGCCAACATACCCCAGACCCGCCACCGCAATTTTTTCTTTTTTGTTTAAGAGAGACTCGAAGGACAGTTCATTATTCATGGGCATCGGCTTTCAATTTGCATTTGCATGGATATGTATAACGATAAGGAATATAGGCTGAAGGCTGAAGGAAAAACAACCTGATAGCCTTCAGCCTTCAGCATAAACAACCTGAGTAGTTACGCACGGACAAACAAGTTTGTCCATGCCACCCTTTTTATTAGCCTGTTGAGCTTACCCCCTGGGGAAATGTAGAAGGTTTTCCAGCGCACAGGCGCAAGCATCGAGTGTCATTTCAATATCCTCATCCGTGTGGGCGAATGAGAGGAAAGAGGTTTCAAACTGGGAAGGTGGAATATTGATCCCGTTTTTAAGCATCTCCCTGAAGTAACCTGCAAAGAGCTTTGTGTCGCTTTTGCTGGCCGACTCGAAATCAAAGACCTTTTCCTGCGTGAAAAAAATGGTAAACATGGAACCCACACGATTTATGCAAACGGGTATGCCTTTCCGGTCAAACAGCTTTTTCATTTCCCGGCAGAGGTAGTCTGCCTTCCGGTCAAGTTCTCTGTAGCCGGCATCTTCTTTGAGTATCTTCAGGGTTGCGATACCGGCTGCCATGGCAAGAGGATTTCCTGAGAGAGTTCCAGCCTGGTAAACGGGACCGGTGGGGGCAAGTCTTTCCATAATATCTTTTCTCCCTCCAAAGGCTCCCACAGGAAGCCCGCCGCCGATTATCTTTCCAAGGCATGTCAGATCGGGCCTTATGCCCGCGATGTTCTGAAAACCTCCATAGGTCAATCTGAAACCCGATATAACCTCATCGAATATGAGGAGGATGTCTCGCTTGCGGGTTATATCTCTCAACCCTTCGAGGAATCCCGGAATGGGAGAAACGACACCCATGTTTCCGGGGACAGGCTCAACTATTATACAGGCGATATCATCTCCATACAGGTCAACTGTGGATTCGACCTCTTCCACATTATTGAAAGGAAGTGTTATGGTCAGTTCCGCCAGTTTTTTCGGTATGCCGGGACTTCCGGGGATGCCAAGTGTGGCGACACCGGATCCGGCCTTAACAAGAAGGGAGTCGGCATGTCCGTGATAACATCCCTCAAATTTTATGATCTTTTCCCTCTTTGTATAACCACGGGCAAGCCTTATTGCGCTCATTGCCGCCTCTGTCCCTGAGCTGACCATTCTGACCATTTCGACGGAAGGGAAGGCGCCCGTTATCAGTTCAGCCATTCCAGTTTCGGCATCGGTCGGGGCGCCGTAGCTTGTCCCCCTTTCGGCGGCCTGTTTTATTGCGTAAATGACTGCAGGATGGGAGTGGCCGAGTATCATCGGCCCCCATGATGAGACATAATCTATGTATTTTCTTCCTTCTACATCGTATATACCGGAACCGGAAGCCCTGCTGATAAAGATCGGTGTCGAACCGACTGTCCCAAAGGCGCGGACAGGGCTGTTAACCCCGCCGGGTATGTATTTTTTGGCTTTTTCAAAAAGGGATATTGAATTCACAGGTTTACAGGTTCAGGGTTCAGGGTTCAGGGTTTTCTTATGGTGAACAGTAAACCTTTGAACCTCTGAATCCTAGAACCCTGAACCCCCTTAAAAATACGTCATGCTGCTTTTTTTGAACTCTCTCTCACTTATTAACACCTTGAAATCTCCTATGTCAACCGCCGAGGAGAGTTTTTCTATCAGTTTAGATGAAAATCCCCCCATCCCCCCTTTACTAAAGGGGGGCGTGGGGGGATTTTCATGCTTCGTTGTTGCAACAGGCCATGAGAATTCTTTCTGATCATTTTCCCGGAGATGTACCATGGTGAAGATGTTGTATTTTTTATCTAAAGGCGGGTTTCTTTCATAGCAGTGGGTTATCTCTTTGAAGGTGGCAAAG
The DNA here is from genome assembly GCA_030610915.1 of Pseudomonadota bacterium. The sequence continues at coordinate 3,626 of JAUWQS010000227.1, forward strand.
ATATTGCCCACCGCTTCGCATCTCTCCCCGGGCACCGCCCAGACCACCATTGCATTTTGTGTAAATCCTGCTTTCTGGTGGCGGATGACAGCGCCAATTTTTCGAATGATTCCCCGCTCTAAAAGGCTGTTAACCGCCTCAATAACTTCATTCTCCCCCATGCCTGTCTCTATCCCGATATGCTCGAATGGTCTTTTGACAAGAGGGATATCTCCTTGAATATATTTCGCTATCTTTATTTCTGTTTCCGTAAGCATAAGGTAACTACGTATCAGTTCAATAAATAGGGGGATTACATTTTTAAAGTGTTGGTCTCGAACCACGATAAGCGTTCACCGAACATTGAAATTAGAAATTAGAAATTGGAAATTCAGCCTTCATGCTTTTGTACTGCTCGGCTGAGCTCA
>JAUWQS010000284.1 GCA_030610915.1 Pseudomonadota bacterium
AGACAAGCGACATATAAACACCCCATTCATTGGTATAATTATACCAATGAATGGGCAGAAAAGTCAAGCAAAAAATGCCTTTAGCCTTGATCTATAATGTCTTTTGCACGATCCTTGTTATAATTTTGGCAGGAATTTAGGTTGTAACCAGCCTCTTTCCATGGATATTGCTGGATATGTGACAAGACCCTGATATCATTTCCGACATGAACAGAACTCTTAATAATACCTCCCATCCTTAAAGGCCGCAGGGCATCTATGAGGGGTTTCAGGTTCTCTTCAAGATCGGTCTGAAAAAAGAATGCGACAAAATCATCGGGCTTGGGCATCAGCCAGATACCCATCTTGGTGACGATTCCAAGATTTGATTGGGTAAAAATCCCATCGAGATAGGGCCCTATGCCCCATTTGAACACATTCCATGTCTTATTAGGCTCAAAATGGCCAAAACCCGTTCTGAGAATCCTGCCATCTGCTAAAACAACCTCCATACCGCAGGACGAAAGAAAATGATCGCCATAGGGACTGTGCCCGAACCCCCTTTCCAGAGTGCCTCCTATAATGCTTGCATCAGGCGGGGCACCGGTGCTGTCCATCAAGAAGGGGATGCGATTAGTCTCCAAATGTTTATAAAGCTGTTCCTGTGTGACACCCGGCTCCACCATTGCATAGGCGAGTTCGGTATTTATCTCAAGAATCCTGTCCATCCTTCCCATATCGACAATTACATTGTTATTCTGTACAGGAGATGCCGAACCATATCCCCAGTTTTTGCCCTTGCTTATGGTGTAAAGCGGAACTTTGTACTTTCCTGCAATCCTGACTATCTCTTGCACATCTTCTGCCGAACCCGGCAGCAGAATAGCGGCAACCTGTCTTTCTATCGGCAAAGTAGATTGGCCGTATCGACGGAGAGAATCATTATCCAACAGTACATTATTTTCTCCGATTTTTTGTTTCCAGGCCTCTATCGACCGATTAAAATCCTCCGCTGAAACTCCTTTTGGCAAAGTCCCTGATTGTTCCATAGATTATCATCCCCCACTCAAGGCTGATTTCCTGAGACTGTAAAAACTTAATACCACAACATCGACACAACCTTTTATGATTTTAATAAAGAATGTCCATCAAATACAGATCGGATCAATAGATCATGTGAAGAGTATCACCGACCGTCTCCAGTTCTCCGGACTGCTGAGCAATGGCGAAAACACCGTCTCCTTTTTCGGACAGGGGGTGGACCCTGAGGGAGAAAGAGAGCTCAGTTCATGGATAAAGATTGAAAAGGGAGAGATGATTTCGGGGGATGATCCCTACGGGGCCATTCTGAGCAGGGGGCTGGCAGCTTCCATAGATGCAAAGGTAGGCGACTATTTGACGATTTTGACCAGCGCCGGGGAGGGCGCCCTCAATGCTATCGATATAAGGGTGAGAGGGACATTTTACAGTTTTGCCAAAGAATATGATGACAGGATGCTCAAGATACCCCTGATTTCAGCGCAGAAACTGCTCTATCTTGACGCCGTTCAGGCCATGATTGTGCTTCTTGACAAAACCGAAAATATGGATGAAGTAGGGAAGGCTTTGTCTGATCTGATTGAAAAAGAAGACCTTGCTTTGGAAACTAAAACCTGGTCTGACCTGGCCGATTATTACCGGCAAGTTGTTAAGCTCTACAAAAGGCAATTCGGCGTGCTGAAATTTATCATCGGCATCATAGTTGTCTTAAGCATAATCAATACCATGGGTATGTCTATCTTTGAAAGAACGAGGGAGATCGGCACAGTTATGGCTATGGGTACGAAGAAGAACGAAGTATTGTCCATGTTCATGTTGGAGGGATTGGTTTTGGGCTTGCTGGGTGGATGCCTGGGGGTTATATTTGGAATGGTCTTGGCAAAAATTATTTCATTTATAGGCATACCAATGCCGCCTGCCCCCGGTTCAACGGTGCCCTATGTGGCTGCCATAGGTATCTTTCCAGGGGTAGTCATAGCCGCCTTTCTTTTTTCCGTGGGCACGGCCGTTGTTGCCTCTTTTTATCCCTCTTTTAAGGCATCCCGCCTCAACATCTCGGAGGCCCTGCGGTATATATAAGTTGAAAAAAACAGTAAAATATAGCGCATTCTTTCTCTTTTTTATCGTTATTTTTTGGCGTGGAGCTGTCCGCACCGGAGATCGTGGCCAGGGCAGATAGTGTCAGAAATCCCGACTCCGATTTTTCTGTGGATGTAACCATAACAAGTATGAGATCCGGCAAGAAGGGCAAGGTAACGAAATATGAGGTCTTCATAAAGGGAAGAGGGAAAGCCCTTGTAAAAACCATCTATCCTCCCATAGAAAGAGAAAGGTCTATCCTGATGCGGGGGCTGGACCTCTGGGTTTACATGCCCAACATAAGAAAGCCGATCAGGATTTCCCTCCAGCAGAGACTGGTTGGCGAGGTCTATTATGGAGACATAGCGAGGGTAAATTTTTCCGGGGATTACAATGCCAGGATTATTCGAGAAGAACATATCGATAATAAAAAATATTATGTGTTGGAACTTGTGGCCAAAAATATGAGGATTACCTATAACCGGGTTATTTATTGGGTGCAGAAGGGCAATTTCCATCCCCTCAAGGCAGAGTTCTATTCCATATCGGGGAAGTTGCTGAAGCTATGTTATTTTGAAGATTATAAAAAAATACTGGGCAAATTGAGACCCATGCGACTGGTCTTGAAAGATCCATTGCATAAGGGGAAAGAGTCCATCATGTCTTACAGCAATATGAAGCCGAAAAGTCTGCCGGAGAAATGGTTCACTCACCATTACTTGAAAAAATTGGTTTATTAAGTAACACCTCTTTCCCCCTCACCCCGGCCTTCTCCCCAAGTGGCGAGGGAGAAAAAAATCCCTCTCCCGGGGGAGAGGGTCAGGGTGAGGGCGTAAAGAATAAACCGAGAAATGAAATATGCAGAAAAAAGGTATCAGTTCAATAAATAGGGGCAAATACAGACACGTAGCCGCCTCCATCTTCTGGAAGCGGGGTTTGGGCGTAGAGGTTACGCCTTTGAGCTTTGCACAGCCCCCCTGTAGCGGAGACCTTCAGGTCTCCATATTCACGTAATACAGTATGACTGAAGCACATGGAAGGCTGAAGCCTTCCGCTACATGCTTCTGCCATATGCCTTCCGCTATTCATTGAGCTGATACGAAAAAAGTAATGATTGTTATGAAAATCCTCTTTCTAAAGGTGGATTGCGAAGATATGCGACAGAAAAAACTCATTTCTATTATACTCTTTTTTTCCTGCATTTCTTTGATCTTCCCGGCCCGCGGACCGGCTGCAAATCCAGGCAATGACAAACCTGCGATCATCACAAGCATCACATTAGAGAGCCATGAAGGGAAAGATCAAA
>JAUWQS010000396.1 GCA_030610915.1 Pseudomonadota bacterium
GGCGAAACTTCCACCGCTTTATTTAACCCGTCGGTGCCGGTCAGGCAGGTATGCACTTCATATCCTTTTTCTGTTAGATATGGTTTGAGGACTTCACATCTGGGAATATCATGATCTATTATAAGAATTTTGAGCATGCTAAGCGCTTCCTTTACGTGCCCGCACCTGTCTGCGTGTATCGCGCAGACAGGTCTCCCAAATTTCCAATTTCCAATTTTAAGTCGTGAACGCCTACGATTTATCGAGTTTCTATGATTTTTTGGGCTTACCCTAATTTATTGAGAAGTCACACTCTATCGCTCCGGTAAGAAAATTTCAATGAAAATGTGCTGACGGATGATTGATCTTATTTTATAGTTTGTTAAATTCGGTGAATCCAACTTAACAGATTGTTAAATATCGTCTCAGGAAAGAACAGCGCATAGAGAAACTCAAATTCGAAATCGGCAAATAATTATAGCGTCTTAAGGCAGAAAACAACCACCTGATAGAAAGTGGTATAATTATTGCTTTGATAACTAATTAAGAAATGTCATTCTCCAAACGACTTGTATGCCACAAGGCGGGGAGAGAGGGATAAAAAATCACAAATATAATGGAAGGAGGAAGAAATGTTTAAGAAATCAGGTAATTTGTTGTTTACGCTTCTATCAACAGCGGCAATCCTGCTTATGTCTTCACCGCTGGCTTTTGCCGCAGAGGCAGTTCCAGAAGGTGGACCTTACACAAAGGTTATCTTTGCCGCAGCCGCCTTGATCGCAGCAGGTTTTGCCATTGGTCTGGGAGCCATCGGTCCAGGTGTAGGTATAGGTCATATCGGCGATGGAGCAGCCAGCGCAACTGGAAGAAACCCAGGGGCATCGGGAAAGATACTGATGACCATGCTTGTTGGTATGGCTATGGCAGAGTCAATCTGTATTTATGCCCTGGTTGTGTCGCTTGTTATACTCTTTGCAAATCCTTTTGTTAAGTATTTTCTGGGGTAATATCCGGCAGTCAATCTTCTAAAAAACTCACGGCGATCATTCCTTCAGATGAGTAGAAATGTCATTGCAGGTTTGAAGAAAATGGTAATGGAAGTGTAGCTGTCCATTGTAAAAGAGAGAGTGTAATGAAAGGCCGGAAAGCTTAGTTTCCGGCCTTTTTAGCATATAGCTGCGGATTTGAGTTGACAAATTTGACTAAGTTATATTAGATTCATCGTTTATATTATCAAATTGTAACTATTTAGCCACAGATTCACACAGATGAACGCGGATAGGTTTAAATACAAAGAAATTACAAATATTATTCTTGGAAGTTTTCATGAGGTCGAAAAGGCCAAAAGAATTATAGTGACTGTTCACGGCTGGTCGCCTTTTTCCGTTCAATATTCGATGTTGGAAGTTGGATGTTCGATGTTCATTTTTTCCCCGTAGTTCCGGCTTGTCCGGGTTAGTCCCTTAGTTATGAAGTTCGTGCAAAAATGCCAAAAGAATTTGGTAACGGTTCAACGTTCACGGTTCAGCGGTTAAAAGCTGTCAACACTGAACACTGAACACTGAACACTGAACACTGAACACTGAACACTGAACACTTTTTTGGTTCCGGCTTGTCCGGGTTAGGGAGCATATAGATGCAGATTGTCGCATGTATCAAGCAGGTGCCGGATACCACTCAGGTCAAGATCGATCCGGTTACAGGAACTCTGATTCGGGAAGGTGTGCCATTCATCTTAAATCCATTTGATACCCATGCCCTTGAAGAGGGTCTGCGCTTAAAGGACAGATACGGGTTTCATGTGACGGCAATTTCTATGGGGCCTCCCAACACGGAGGTTACACTGAGAAAAGCCCTCGCCCTTGGGATAGATAAGGTTGTGCTCCTAAGTGACCGTGCCTTTGGAGGCGCCGATACGCTGGCCACCAGCATGGTTCTGGCGGAGGCCATAAAGAAACTCTCCCGGGAGGAAGAGGTAGCCATAGTGTTTTGCGGCAGGCAGACGATTGATGGAGACACCGCCCAGGTAGGACCGGGGATTGCCACTCGCCTGAACTACGCTCAGCTTACCATGGTGGATAGCATCGAAGACGTGGATATGCAGTCCAAAAAGGTCATAGTCAGACGCAAGCTGGAAGGAAGGCACGAGATAATAGAAGCACCGCTACCGGTCATGATCTCAGTATTGCGGGATATCAACCGCTGCCGGTATCCTACGGTGCCCAGGCGTTTGATGGTCGAGGATGCCGAGGTGACGTTGTGGGATAATAAGGAGTTGGAAGTCGATCCGGAAACCGTCGGTCTGAAAGGTTCACCCACCCAGGTGCGAAAAATCTTTTCACCGGAAAGGATCAAAGGCGAAATATTAGGCGACGGGATCAATTCACCTGAAGAGGCGGCTCGCCTGCTGGTGGAAACTCTACTGGAAAAAGATATTATTTCTTTGTGAAAAAGAGGGCGCTGTCCACTGACAGACCCTGATTATAATCAAGAAAAAGTGGAAATATGGCGAAAAAGAAGAAAATAAAAAGACCCCGAGGCGTGGCTCGATTGATTCCAGGCAGGTGTATTGCCTGTGGTGGCCGCTGTGAAGCTTCCTG
>JAUWQS010000138.1 GCA_030610915.1 Pseudomonadota bacterium
ACCATTGTCCCATCTTCCAGCCTGTAGGCAGTTCCCAGCCTCCACCCTTTGCCTTGGGCCTCCTCTTTGCTGACCTTGAGCGCCTTGATCTTTTTCCCTTTTTTGGTGATTATTTCTAACTCCTTATCCTTGCTGATCTTCATTATGGTCATCTCAGTCTTTTCACTGAAGAGACCCTGCAAATTGTAGGCGGTAAACAGGATAATAATCAGCCCGACAATAAAGACAAGACCGATGTCAAAGAGATTCGCCACCCCGCTCATGGGATCATCGTCATCCAGACCTGCTGATCTACCGCCCCTTCTCCTTTTGAAATATTTCATTTTTAATCCTCTCCGGCATGTTATCTGAGTGACGGTTCAACGGTTCAACTATTCACGGTTCACGGTTCACGGTTAAAAGCTATCAACCGTGAACCCTGGAACGGTGAACCTGAATAGTTACTCTGTCAGTATCTCTGTTACAATCTCAATATTCTTGATATCCTCCTCCACCCACCTTCTCTTTACTGTGTGGAAAAAATAGGCAACGATGCCAATAGCCAGGCCAACCACGGTGGTGGTAAAGGCTATCACCAAATCCGAAGTGAGCTTTGTCATATCCCCCTGGCCTAAGGCGGCCAGACCCGTCCCCATGGGGATCAGCGTCCCCATCAGACCAAGGCTGGGGCCGATCCTGATGATCATCTTTATCCTGTCCAGAGCTTTCCAGATCTTTAAGGTATTTTCCTGAAGGAAGTTTTCTATCTCGACTTCGCCCGGCTGACTCTCTCTGTTCAGTGAACGCCGGAGACCTTCAATATATGCATTGACCCGGTGTGAGAAAATCCGCGCATTATCCTTTTGTCTTATCATTAAGGGAAGTCTCTCAGGAGGATACTTTGCAAGCCTCAACCGCTCAAGCCACTCAGCAAAAAAAGACCCTGAATATATAACAATGCCGACGATCAGGACCGATAGAAAAAATAAGACGGGATAGAGGAGTGAGCTGGAAATAATATAGATAAATGATTTTAACAAAGCGCCTATGTCCAATTTATTTTCCTCCTTATTTTTCGCTTTTTAATTAGATAGCCAACCATAAAAAAAGTAGACATTGCAGTTAGAAGAGACAGTATATTCCTTGTGCTTATGAATGCCTTCTCACCCCTGTAGGCTGCTATCCTGTATATCTTATCGATATCACCGAACTGGGGCATGACAATGACAGACAGAATAAAATAGACGGCAATCAGCAGCATTGCAGCGCCGAGAGTATGCTCGGGCACGGAATCCGGTTTCACATCAGATAAGATTAAGCATAAAATGGTAAGGAAATTTATTGTTAGAAAGAACAGATATGCTCCCATCACTACAGGCAGACCGGCGTGAGGAAAATAGGTCATCAAAAAGGCGGTGGTCAGAAAGATGACCGAGGCACATAGAGGACACGGGATGATCAGCAGATAGAATGCCCTGCTCATTTCTTGCTGTTTACCATCATTTTTCAGAAGGTAAATTCCCCAGATAATCAGACCTGCCGCCATAAAAGAGTGGATATACATGCCTGACCTAAAGAACCCTTGAAAGGTATTATAATATTCGATCATATTAATCTTTTTCAGGATGAGGTATGAGACAAAGAAGATAAAGAAATAGGCAAGGGCGGATCCGATGCTTAAAAGGATCCGTCCCTTTAAACTGTGCCTTCGTGTAAAAAGATAATGAAGACCCACACCGCTCTTTAAGGCAAAGATGCCTATGGTAAAGGTGAGGCCTAAAAATAAACTCTCAAGTTCCATAGAAATTCCTAATAGCAGCTCAACACCCTCTCACCCTGCCCCGGGGGGGGGGGTGAGGGGCGCAAGGCCCGAATTATTTAGCAGAGACAGTCGTGACTGCTCACGTAGTCAGGCTGAAGCTGTTTAGGCTGAAGGCGCCCGAAAAACACGATTGCCACACTTTGGCGAAGAAACTGTTCGACTGAGCTCGCCAAAGACAGCAGATTTTTGCATCAAACATGGCTTCAAAGTGTGCTGTATGACTCGCCTTTGGCTCGTGAATCTTCGGTTCCCCGCTTTTCCTGACAGCCTTCAGCCTATCCACCTGAGTGGTTACGGACAGTCAGCAACTACTATCTCCTCAGAAATCATACCTCAGGCCAAGAAAGAAGCTCCTTCCAGGCATGGGATAGCCTTGTGCGTATTCATAGTCTTTATCAAAGAGGTTTTGGACCTCGCCTCTTAAGGTGATCCCTCCGTATTCATTGAAATCGAAGATCCTCTTGCTGATCGTCAGATTGGCTACAGTAAAACCTCCTGTTTCTATTACAGGATAGGGGTAAATCCCACTTTCGTAGTCCTTAATCTTCTGCTTCCCTGCATAGGCAAGGTTTAGATTGGCGGAAAAACCTTTGAGATCGGAGGCTGTAATACCCCAGGAAACATTACATTTGTTTACATCCTCAAGGTCTCTATCCGTCTCATCATCCTCGTATTGGGTAAGGTAGGCAAAATTGATATAAGGCTTCACCTCAAAGTCCCAGGAGAAGAGCGCCCCTATGTCATAAGAGAATTGTCCTTCCAGACCCTGTATCGTTGCACCCCCGATATTCCCCCATGTGGTTATATTCCCCGGCTTGTCAACCGTTACAATCTTGTCATCAAAATTAGTATAGAAATAGGTAAGGGATGAACTTAAGGAACCATAGAAAAGATCGACTCCGGCTTCATAGGTTTCGCTCTTTTCCGGATCCAGATCGGGGTTGCCCAGATAATGCTTCGTCCCACCAAACATATCATAGGCTATCTCCCCGGGGCCTGGCATCCTGAAGGCCTCTCCATAATTGGCTCTCAGTTTCAGGTAATCCGTGAGAAGATAGGCCACGCCGACCTTGGGGGAGATATTATCATCATCCTTTCCCCTTCCTTTGGGTTTTTTTATCTCCACCTCATAATCATCATATCTTAGACCGCCTGTGATGATAAGCCTCTCGTTAAACAACCTGGTCTTGGCAAGAATAAAGCCTGCGGGATTGTCATATTCAGTCTTCTCAGGGCTGGAGTTCATATCTATTTCGTAATTTACCCAATCAAAACCGGCAGTAAGGAGCAGATATTCCTGGTTGTAAGATACCTGCGCCTGCGTCCCCTGATGGTTTGTCTTGCGTTTAGAGGTTCGGCTTCCTGGTAAATAAAACCATTCATTTCTATCCTCGCCCTCAGAATACCCGACCATCCAGGAAAATAGGCCGTCTTTTGTCCTGCCGTCATAGACAAGATCAATGGACTCATTGCTTGTATCCTTATAGTTATCAAGATCATTCCTACTCAGTTTACCGGAGTTTCCTATATTATCTGCATCAAAATTAGTATAAATGGCGCCGATGCAATTGCCTGGAAGAAACTCATAGCCAAGATTCAGGCTTGTGTTTTCTTTCCTGTCATAACCTGTATTATGGTATCTATCTCCATTAGCGGTATCATAATCATCCATCTTCTGATTTGTAAAACTGCCGGAGAAATCAAAGCCCTTTACCTTACCCGAAAGTCCGACACTCTTTTCCTCATAATCCCAACTCCCCAACATACCTTCAACAAAGGCGGTTGTTTTATCCCTTCCCTGTCTGGTAATTACATTAACGACTCCGCCCATGGCGGCTGAACCATACTGGGCGGATGCAGGCCCCTTTATTATCTCTATTCTCTCTATATTTTTAGTCATGATCTTTGCCGCATTACCTGTGCCTGCACGGCGACCATTTAGCAAAATCATGACACGGTTTCCGTGTGTCTCAGTACTGAAGCCGCGTATACCAATGGAGGTCAAAGCTCCCGGGTATTTCTTGATATGTCCGATTCCCTTTTCAGCCAATAAATCGCCGAGATCTCTGGCGGATGAGGCCTTGATCTCCTCTTCATCAATGATGGTTATATTAGAGGTAACCTCCCTTTTCTTCTCCTTTACCCTGCCGGCCGTCACCACCACCTCTTCCATCATTGTAACCGATTCCCTGCCCTTTTCCTCCTCCTCTGCCTGACTGAACCCCGGCAGGATCAAAAAAAGTTAAAATTGCAACCAAACTCACCCATTTTTTCATCTTAAATCCTCCTTTCCACCCTCGTGGAATGTTGATTGTTCAGGTTTTGTTCCGGTTTTCTGGCTTTCGTTCCGATCACAGTTGCGGGGCAGCGGGAGATTTTCACTCCCTTCCCCGAAACAAAACCAAAAAAATCCCCGGATCGATAAAATCGATCCGGGGATTTCCCTTTTTAATCCTCAGATTCTCAATGTTCAGCACCCCTGTCCGCGAGGTTGCTAAACAATGTTTCAGGCAGGTCTTCTGGCTCTCGGATCATCCTACTTGCCGCGCCTTCCCAGAAAGGCAGTTGCAAGTGACCAGTGTTTAGTGGTCAGGAAACAACTGTTTACTCCAGTGGCCAGTGTTAGCTACAGCGCCAGTTTTTACTGATCACTGTTCACTAATCACTCTTTTTCTTGCGGTGTTCGTCCCCGATTACAGCGACGGGCTCGCTCCCGATTTCAACGGGATTCCCTTTTACGCCTTAGAGGCGCCTGAAACAATATAACGTAAATTACCTCTATTCTTTTGGATATGTCAAGGAAAAAACGATACGAGAAGTATCAATATGGATTTGAACACTCCAGGTATCTAAAATTCCCTTCCATCTCACTCAAGATATCCAACAGTGTTGTCGGAAGTTTCAGATGACTTCCCTTTAATTTCAGTTGACTTTTTCTTAAAATATGAATATATTGAAAAATGAATTTAATAGGAGATATATCATGCTTAGAAAATTAGGAAAAAGCAATCAAGTAGCCATACCAAAAAAGATTACAACCGTTTTGGGATTAAAAAAGGATGATTACCTTGATATCTATATTGATAACAAGAAAATTATTCTCGAACCTAAGGTTTTAGTTCCCAAAGATCAAGCCTATTTTTTTACCAGGGAATGGCAAATTGGTGAGCAAGATGCGGAAGAGGATATCAGGAAAGATCGTATAACGAAAACAAAAAATTTAGATGAACTCTTCCGAGAAATGGACAAATAATGCATATTGAGGCCACCAAAACCTTCCTAAAGCTTCACAAAAAGCTTAATCCCGAGATTAAAAATCAGGTCAAAAAGGCATTGATTTTCTTCCAAAAAGACCCATCTCATCCATCATTAGGTCATAAAAAAATGGCCGGCCAAGAAGACATTTATGAAATTCGCGTGTCGAAAAACTATCGAATTACTTACACAAAATCTGGGGATACAGCTATCCTTCGTAAAGTTGGCACCCACGATATTTTAAGCAAGCCTTGATTTTTTTCCACTAAGGGACTGGAAATAAATAACTCATCGTTTTCGCATCCCTGCTTCAGGCCATCTTTAGCCGATCTTCAATCACAAAATCCTCGACGTAGCCATGCTATGCCTGCGGTTTTGTTCAATCTGATCGACTAAACCTGACCTA
>JAUWQS010000342.1 GCA_030610915.1 Pseudomonadota bacterium
GCGTGTGAATATCCTGTCCACAACCCCTACCCTCGCCTCCGATGCCGGCACGAAACTGCCCATCTGGGCCATCAGCGTTATGAGCGCCACCTGTCTGATATAGGTGGATTTACCGGCCATATTGGGACCGGTAATGATGAGGAACCGGTTCTTATCACAATCAAGACGGATATCATTGGGCACAAAGCCTTCGGTCAGAGGCATCCTCTCCACAACGGGGTGTCTCCCATTCTTTATATCAATTATGTCTTCGTCATCCACGCTGGGGTAGCAGTAATCATATTTTTCAGCCACCTCAGCCAGGGAGACAATCGCATCGAGATCGGCAAGGAGCGAGGCCGTCTTCTGTATCCTCTTAATCTCTTTTGTCAGCCCATCCCTTATCTTTATAAAAAGGTCATATTCTCTCTCTTTTCTCTTGTCCTCGGCATTGAGGATTGTGTATTCATATCCTTTCAGTTCCTGATTTATATACCTTTCGGCATTCACAAGGGTCTGCTTTCTGATATAATCATCGGGAACCAGGCTTGTATTGGCTTTGGTAACCTCTATGTAATATCCGAAGACACTGTTGTATCCCACCTTGAGAGAATTGATCCCGGTTTTCTTCCGCTCTTTATCCTCGAGCGCCGCTATCCATCCCCTGCCGTCTCTTGTAAGAGAGATCAGTTTGTCCAGCTCACCGTCATAACCCTCTTTTATTACACCTCCCTCGCGAATGGTAGGGGGGGGATCGGAAACGATGGACTTCTCTATCAGGCCGGCAATATCCCGCATCTCATCGATCCCTTCATAAATCGAGGAGACAAGAGGTGATCTCAGTTCACAGATCAATTTTCTTATATCCGGCAGCGCCTGAAGTGAAGTCTTCAGGGCAATCAGATCCCGCCCACCCGCAACCTTCATCGAGACCCTGCTTCCCAGCCTCTCCAGGTCGTAAATGTCTGAAAGTGCCCTTCGCAAATCTTCTCTCAATAGATGCCGCTCCTTTATCCCGGATACAGCGGACAGCCTTTCTCTTATCTTTTCCGGATCGACGAGGGGATAGCTGAGCCACCAGCGAAGCCTCCTGCCACCCATGGCAGTAGTCGTCTCATCCAGGACATTTATGAGCGAACCGGCCTTTGTATCGCCTCCGATCGTGGTAAATAATTCGAGGTTTCGCCTTGCAATATCATCCAGAATCAGGTGGCTTTTTGTGTTATGCCACTTGATGTCGTTGATATGAATGGGGTGATCTTTCTGGGTCTCAGTCACATACCTGAGAACTGCGCCGGCCGCTTCCGTCATTGCCGGATGCCCCTTTACATCGATCCTCGTCAGGACATCCTCCGGAAAATACTCTCTAAGAGTGACAGCCGCAGCATCATGATCAAAATAATCGGAAGGGAAATAATTTACCGAGCGCCTCGGGAACGACTTCAGGAAGTTGTTTTTCTTTAAATTCTCTTCAATAACGATCTCTTTGAAATCGAGGCCGGCGAGCTCATTCAGAAAGAACTCCTTATCGTTCGACTCGGCCACACGGAACTCACCGGTGGAGACATCGATAAAGGCCAGTCCAAGCGCACCGTCTCTCATCGAGAAACCGGCCAGGAAATTATTTTCCCTGGCGCGAAGGTTGTCGGAATCAACGGTGAGCCCCGGTGTTACGACACGCACAACTTCTCTTTTGACTATCCCTTTTGCCTTTTTAGGATCTTCCACCTGTTCACAGATGGCCACCTTAAATCCATTTTCTATGAGCTTTGTTATGTAAGCTGAGGCTGCATGATAGGGGATACCGCAGAGGGGAATGCTGTTTTCCTTCCCCTTGTTTCTCGATGTCAGAGTGATCGAAAGGACCCTGGAAGCGGTTACCGCATCCTCAAAAAACATCTCGTAAAAATCACCCATCCTGAAAAAGAGGATACAGTCCTTATGTTTCTCCTTGATCTCAACATACTGTCTCATCGCCGGTGTAAGATCCATCACTCCCACCTGCCGCCGCCCCTCCTCTTCAGATCAATATACCCCACACGACCCCGTTCATTAATAAATGAACTGAGAAGCCAGCTTACCGCGCTTATTATAAGTGAACCAAATACCGCCGACCAGAATCCCAGGACATTAAAACCGGAGATCACGCCGGAGACCATCATAAGAAGCAGTCCATTTATCACGAGGGTAAAGAGGCCAAGGGTCAGTATATTTATGGGAAGCGTCAGAAGAATGAGCAGCGGGCGGAAAAAGGCGTTCAGTATGCCAAGTATGGCCGCAGCCCAAAAAGCGGCGAAGAAACCGCTTACCTGAATTCCATCAAGAAGATAGGAAGCAGACATTATCGCCGCCGTCAGGATCAACCACCTCACAAAAAGTCCAATCATTTTAACCTCCTGTTCACATAGGTTCTTTAGGCTGAAGGCTATTAGTCCCTTAGTCATAAAATTCGTGCAAAAATGGCAAAAGAATTTGGTAACGGTTCAACGTTAACGGTTCAGCGGTTCAGCGGTTAAAAGCTGTCAACCCTGAACACTGAACACTGAACACTGAACACTTTTTTGGTTCCGGCTTGTCCTGGTTAAATCCGGTTTTACAAGAATAATTTCTCTGCGAGCTCTGCGGTGAACGGTTACCTTTCTACAATGCATTAAATCATGATGCACTCGTAAAAAGTCTGTCATTCCCGCGTAGGCGGGAATCCATAGAAGGCTAAGTACTTGAAAAAACTGGATTCCCGTTTTCACGGGAATGACAAAATTGTGCGTATTTTGCCTTTTTACGAGGCTGTCAAATCATTGAAGGTTTGCAGATAATCTCCCTCACCTTAAGATTAAATATCCTGGCGCTGTTGGCCGGTCGGAGTACAAGAGCAGTATCAGCGCCTTTTTTGGTTCCTCCTATCGATATGACATCCTTATCTGTTCTCACCTTTCCCGCATCGGCGGCCATCAAAGCCAATTCAACTGCCACTTTGGCGCCCTGACCAAACATTCTCAGGGTATGG
>JAUWQS010000426.1 GCA_030610915.1 Pseudomonadota bacterium
CAGTGTGAGAGAACTGTTAGCCCGGGTTCGCGCCCTGCTCCGGAGGTCTGATTTACAGAAAGAGGCAGATAAAAAGGAGACATTTACATTTGGAGGGCTTCACGTTGATTTCGTCTCCCACGTGGTCACCGTAAATAATGAAAGAGTTGAACTTAGCCCAACAGAGTTCAAACTTTTAAGATTCCTTTCCCGGCACCCGGGCAGAGTTTACACGAGAAACCAGCTTCTCGATCATGTATGGGGAGATGATGCATTTGTAGAACCCCGAACAGTGGATGTACATATCAAACGCCTGAGATCTCAAATAGAAAAGGATTTATCAAAAACCCAATACATTCTTACCGTAAGGGGGGTGGGATACAAGTTTGCGGATGATCGAGGTATAGACAGGCCGTAGGCGCCACTGCAGGAAATGCCCCCGGGGTGCATCTCCGCTTCCATACCGCGGAAGGGGAATTATGCGTGATCATACGAAGTTCATAGGGTTTGAACCGGCTGCTGCGAATCAAAAATTGATAAGAGTCTCACAGATACAGCCCGGGAGTCGGTTTATCGGCACGGTGATCATTGCAAAAGACAAATTAGGGGCATGGGGATAGGACAACAGCCGAGGAGGAGGAAAATGGAGAGCAGAATCAGGAATATTGGGTTTGTTTCAACACGTATAGCGGGGACCGATGGCGTGAGCCTCGAAATCAAAAAATGGACCGATGTTTTGGAGAGGAATAGATACTCATGCTTTTTCTTTGCGGGAGAGATTGATCGGGATGAGGATAAAAGTTTTCTCATTGATGTGGCCCACTTCGAACATCCTGAAATCGAAGAGATAAATAAATGTAGTTTTGGAACGACGGTGCGTCCGAAACGGATCTCCGACCTCATAGATACTATAAAGGACAAGCTGAAAGAATCCCTTGAGGCATTTATAAAGCGCTTCGATATCGACTTGATTGTCCCTGAGAATGCCCTGACCATCCCGCTGAATATTCCTCTTGGACTCGCTGTTACTGAACTTATTGCGGAGACAGGCATTCCGGCAATAGCCCATCATCACGATTTTTACTGGGAGAGAGACCGGTTTCTGATAAATTCGGTAGGCGATTGCCTGCATGCGGCCTTCCCCCCGAATCTTCCGTCTATTCAACATGTTGTCCTTAACTCCATTGCGTCTCAAACTTTGAGCTACCGCGCCGGCGTCTCAAATACCATTGTTCCCAATGTATATGACTATGCCTCCCCGCCACAGAGTTCCGATCCTGAAGTCCTGAATGGATTGAGGAAAAAGGTGGGTTTTAAAAATGATGACATCTTTATTCTTCAGCCTACACGTATCGTGGCGAGAAAGTCCATCGAACGTTCCATTGATCTGGTCAGGCTGCTCAATCTGCCACATCCATATCTTGTCATTTCGCATGCATCCGGAGATGAGGGAAGTGATTACTTTAAAAGGATAAAAGAATACGCCGATCTCGTTAACGTCAAGATAGTGGCTATTGATCATCTCATTGTTCCGGATTATGCCGCATGTAATTGCCCGGGAAATAGGTATCCTATCGGAGCTGCGTACCAGGCGGCGGATATCATTACGTACCCATCTGAAAAGGAAGGGTTTGGCAACGCCTTCCTTGAGGCGATCTATTATAACAAACCGATTGTTGTAAACCGGTATGCAAGCTTTATTGCCGATATTGAACCAAAAGGTTTCGACCTTATTCTTATAAACGGCCTTGTTACAAAAGAAACCGTCGACAATACAAAATCCGTTCTTTCTGATGTTTCTCGCAGAGAAGAGATGGTTGAAAAAAACTATATGCTTGCTTTGAGGTATTTCTCCTACGAAAGACTTGAAAGAATCATTTGTGAAATAATCGAGAGGTTTTAAAATAAAGATTGCTCTTATTCACTACTCCTGCCCCCCCGTGATCGGGGGTGTTGAGGAGATTATCAGACAGCATGCCTCACTCTTTCACCGCCATGGCCATGAGGTTAAGGTCATTGCCGGAAAGGGTGATATTTACACAAAAGAGTTTCCAGTAACAATCAATCCGGTTTTTTCTTCTCTTAATCCATCTGTGGAAGATGCTCAACAAGAATTTATGCAAGGGAAGCGCCGCCGGTTCAACCGTTTGGTTGAAGAGATATATGGGGAGTTACAGAAGGGACTAAACTCATTTGATATTCTTGTCGTCCACAATGTGATGACCATGTCTTATAACCTGCCGCTTACCTATGCCATTAAAAAGATGGCGGATTCCGGAGAGATCAGGGTGGTCAGCTGGAATCATGATTCCAGCTATTTTTATTCCGACTGTCCCGATATTTACCGCTCGGAACCATGGAACATCCTCAAAACAAAAATTCCCTCTGTCCATTATGTA
>JAUWQS010000174.1 GCA_030610915.1 Pseudomonadota bacterium
CTGGCTACAATCAATACGCCGATAATAATAGCTCCCCCTGACGGGTTCATCGCCTTTTCGAGTATGACTGGCTCCTCCCTGCTCTCAAAGGTTCGGCCCTTCACCATGTCCCAGGCATTACTCTGGGCGTTTGGCTAATATGGCCTTTGCTGACTTCTGCCCGATCACCCTGTGAGTTGCCCCACAAGGCGCGGCTCTTCACGTGTCTTACATTCCCATCCTGCCTGCTTCTTTGTTTCGCTCGTTTCAAGATGAAAGCTTATCTTAAAACGCCGGGACTTGGTCAGCCGGTCGCCCCTTCCGGCACTTTCACCGGATGGCATAAGAACACATGCGAACTGCATGTCGAGCAGATCTCCCCGGATAAGAACGTGAACTTTCGCTACACAACCGCAGCATTTACCATATCTCCTGAACCCCGGGCTTCGTTATGTTGTGCTAACTTACCTGGAGACTTGGCCTTGTATGCTGTTTCTGTCCGTCGGCTCATAGCTTTGCACTCCGGCTTCCTTCAGACCCTTCCTCACGGAAACGCCCTTGCCTTCGGCTAATACTTTTGCTAATATGTTCACCATATTAACAGGGTTCACATATAGGGGACTTGACTTCGGCTGAGCTCAGTCGAAGTCTGACCCCATAAGTTCACGCCCATGCCGGGCGTACACAAGCGGATCAAGCGGACGGCGAAAAAGCCTGCCGCCGCTTACCATTAACGTTATCTTCTTAATGTAGTTAATTAAGCAACCAACCATAACAAGTTATAACTTTTTAAAAAAGGAAAGAGGAAATTAATTTGAAACATAGCTCCCACCATAAAGAACATGTGACCACAGCATTACTTCTTGCAGCCGGAACAGGCAACCGCCTTTATCCCTTGACGCAAAATGCCCCAAAATGCCTGACAATAGTCAATGGCATATCGATACTCGAACGACTGATATCCAGTCTAAATCAGCATGGTTTCAAACGGCTGGTCGTGGTTACAGGATATCTGGAAACTCATATAAGGGATTTTCTGGGAGATCAGGTGGGGGGCATGAAAATCGAATATGTTTTCAGTCCGTTATACAAGACGACCAATAATATTTATTCTCTCTGGATGGCACGTGAAATTATTAATGAGCCGTTTCTGCTCCTCGAAAGTGATCTTGTTTTTGATGAATCACTTCTGGATGCCATGATGTATCCTGACAGAATAGCCGTCGCAAAAATGCAGCCATGGATGAATGGGACATGTGTTACAATCAATCAATCTCACCATGTTAACGTATTTTTGGCGGGCAACGCAGACTCCTTTGGTGAGATCAAATACAAGACCATTAATATTTACAGCATTTCACTTAACTCCTGGAATGAAATTGTAAAAAGATTAGATAAACATATTTCAGATGGCAAAGTAAATAACTATTACGAAACTATATTTGCGGAAATGACTGCTGATGGCAGCCTCTCTTTTAAAACTGTCTCTTTTGACGGCAATCCATGGTATGAAATAGACACTATTGAAGATCTGGCAGAGGCGGAAAAACTAATCTTATCAGACGATTATACGACCACGAAAACTGTTACTCTTTCACATCCCGATTTTTTTCTCAATGCTGTAACATCTCCCTTGGAAACAATAGGAATCTTAAATGCCACAAAATAATTATAAGACTCAATCCGAAAAATACGAATTCATTTCCGGCCAACATGGTGGTTACTATCGGCATAATTTTATAGATCATGCCTATCTTTATAATCTTTATTTCCCGCCAGAGGCTATTTTCACAAACTTTAAAGATCAAATTCACGACCTTGTTCTGAATTATCCGATGGCACAAGATGCCCTTGCCGGGCTTGTTGGCAAAATAATTGACCAACCTGCAGAAAGAATTGTTGTGGGAAACGGAGCTGCTGAATTAATAAAAATAGTATCCGGTCACATATCAGGTAAGTTAATCGTTCCAGTTCCTTCTTTCAATGAATATGCCAATGCTGCGCCTTCAGGCCAGGTAGTCGAATTTCCGCTTGAGTTCCCATCTTTCCAGTTGGATGTGGATAAGTTTGCTGCGGAAGCGTTCAGAGTAAAAGCTGATGTGGCGGTTGTAGTAACGCCTAACAATCCAACATCCTTGTTGATTTCCAAGCCCGAACTCATTCGTCTTGCAAAAAAACTTGAAACTAATAACTGCATACTGATTATTGACGAATCTTTTTTAGATTTTGTAGAGAATCCTGATCTGATTAGCATGGAACAAGAAATCGAAAAGCACCCAAATGTAACAATTTTCAAAAGCATGAGCAAAGCCTACGGTATCTGTGGACTTAGGATCGGGTATATGCTGACTGCAAATTCAAAATTTGCAGAAGCTGTGAGAGCTGGTGTGCATATCTGGAATATTAATGGGTTTGCAGAAGAGTTTTTACGGCTTTTACCAGATTACAAACAAGAATTTATTGCAAGCTGTAAACAAGTGCGAACCGACAGAGATAGCCTGTATAAAAAACTTTGCGACATTGAAGGCATGACTGTTTTTAAACCTGATGCCAACTTTATTTTCTGTCGCCTGCCTGATTATGCGCAAAGTGCTCCAGAAATCACGAAAAAATTATTTATTGAACATAATATGTACATAAAGGACTGTGTGGGCAAAACTCAGCCGGATTCTGATCGTTATCTTCGGATCGCCAGCCGTACAGAAGCAGAGAATTGTAAATTAGTTGAATCATTAATCGATGTAATGGACTTAAAAAACATCTTAAGCATAAAAATAATGACAAATCTCGAACCTCAACAACCACATCAGCCCACAATACTTTCTTTTGTCAGGGATCTTCCCAATATTTGTTCGCTTGCAGGCTTGTTATGCGCAGTGATTGGTATTTACTACGCTATTTTGGACAATTTCCCTGTTGCGATAATTGGAGTTCTGTGGGCTGTTTTATTTGACTGGGCTGACGGAATCATTGCTCGACAAATTAAGGGACGAACCGATCACCATCGAGCCATTGGGGGGCAGCTTGATTCGCTGATTGATATTGTAAGTTTTGGAGTTTTCCCAGCTATTTTTCTCTTAAGCTATGGCAAGTTCAGTCCATGGTTCCTACCGGGAGCATTTCTTATTGTTGCTGTTAGTGCTATCCGATTGAGTTACTTCAATGTTTTCGGTCTGATTGACGACAAAACCTACATGGGACTGGCATTAGACAACAATGTTCTTATTCTTGCTTTTGTGTTTTTGTTTGAAAGCTTTATTAATCATACGGTTTTTTCAATAATCCTTTATGCTTTATTGATGGTATTTACAGTGTTTAATTTAGCTCCTATACGAACGCCTAAATTTGCCGGAAAATGGTTTTATTTTCTTATTGTCTATACTTTGGCGTTGACAGTTATCTATGGTTGTATGCTATGGAGCAAATGTCACTAAAATTACAGAAATTATCAACCTGCCTGGAAAAAACAGAAAAAGTATATGGCTGACTATAAACCAATGAATCACCACGACTCCACCGAACAACAGATCGATAGTGAAGCTGTCAAGCGCTATTTTGATAGCCCAATGAGTGGCACAGCAGCCGCTGTCAGTATGATGACCCATGAGTACAATCTCCCAGCCAGTGCGGCCAGCTATCGACTATACAAAGAGAAACGAACCATCAGTGATTGGCTCAGCGAGGTGCATGACTCGGGGCGTGTGATTGATATTGGCTGTGGTGCAGGGACTTGGTTAGAGATCTTCGCCAGACGCTATCAGACTGTCATAGGAATCGAGCAAAGTAGCCTAATGGTGAAGGCTGCTAGAGAAAGGGTGGCTCATTTGCCCCACGTAACGATACTCGAAGGTGACTGTCGGAATGACCTTCCGGAAGGCTCATTCGACATGATCTTTCTGGGTGGTTTGTGTATGTATATGAATAATCAGGACGTCATGGAACTACTTCACTCTTTGAAAAGCCGCCTTACTGAAGGGGGTTCGATTATCCTCCGTGAGTCGACCTTACATCAGGGTGTATCCCTCTCACAGGGAGAGTATCAGGCAGTCTACCGAAGTGTAATCCTGTACCGTAAGTTGTTCGAGAGAGCTGGTTCCTTTCGTGTAGAAGTGCGGCGGAACTACGGTTACACCAATTTGGTGACTGCAGAAGAGTTGGTAAATCTGCGTCGCAAGTTACTACCATTCTTATCCAGGGATTCTACTACGATTGGAGCCTTGACGTGGTGGGCTCTCAGAGGTACCGCACCGATAAGTTTTTGGGCTCTGCCTCGAATATTCTCCCAACTCAACGTCCGGTGGCCCAGATTACAAAATCACTTCTTCAGACTACGCCTTGTGGGGTAAAAAAGAGGGTATATACCCTGTTGAAAATAGCACCCGTTTTAATGGCTCCTATAGTTAAAAGGGAGTGAGTAAGCCTATACATCAAGGAAAGGGGCCCTGGGGTCAAGTCTTTATTCTTGAATCAAGAGTCCCTGAATCCCGGTTAC
Organism: Pseudomonadota bacterium; assembly: GCA_030610915.1. Next base: position 4,472 of record JAUWQS010000174.1, read on the forward strand.
AATCTGTTTGCGCACATCCGCATGAACCGGGCCTTCTTCCCCGATAGCCTGGCGAATGAAGTAAGACATACAATATCCAACGTTGGGAACAAGACATGACTAAACCAACAACCACCATTCCCATCTCCTCAATCATCCTCGATGAAGACATCTATCCGAGGAAGTCAATCGATCCCCGGCGCATCGGCATATTTGCTGAGAACATCAGAGACGGCTTCAAGTTCGATCCCATCGAAGTAGAACCCGCCCCCGGCAAGCCCGGCATATACCGCATGAACCGCCTCGGCATCCCCCAAGACAGGCTTGCAAAGAGATTGAACGTGCCCCAGCAGACAATATCAAGGCATTTACCCAAAATGCCAGGATTGGCAAAATGGGTAAATAGCGATTTATCGAAAGGCTTC
>JAUWQS010000196.1 GCA_030610915.1 Pseudomonadota bacterium
CTGACCAATTCCAAGTGGGTGGAGTTTGGGCATCGTTTCCGGAGCGAGAATGTCGGTATTCTGACTGGTGATACGAAGGAGAACACAGATGCGCCGATAGTGGTTGGAACAACGGAAATCCTGAGGAATCAATTATATGACGTGATGCACAGGGGTGACGGCTTAAATTGTGATCTAATCATCCTGGATGAGGCCCATTTTTTAGGTGATGAAGATAGGGGCGTTGTATGGGAAGAGGTTCTTATTTATCTCCCTTCAAGGGTAAATCTCTTGATGCTCTCGGCTACTATTGGCAACGGACACGAGATTTCCGCATGGCTCAGTTCAATGCGGGGGAAGGAATGTGTGGTAATTAAAGAAGAGAAAAGACCTGTGCCGCTTTACCCTCTTTTTCTCCATCCCTCAGGTAAAATAATGCCTTATCTGAGCGGGAAAAAGATCCACAGCAAGGTAAAGAACTTCATGGAGGCCGAACCCAATCGATTTGTTCGACGAGCGCATAAACCACCACCTTACAGTGAAATTATCCGGATTTTAAAGAAATTTAAATTACTCCCCGCCATCTTTTTTCTCAAATCACGATCGGAGTGCGATGCGGCTGTCAATACCTGCGGGCCGTCGAGCCATCTTGCGGAAGCGGTCTTTAACAGTGATCTTGAGTCTCTCCTTAATCGTTTCCCCTATCTGAGAAACCATAAGCAATTATATAATCTTCGTTTCTCAAGAGTTGGAAGCCATCACGGGGGGCAGCTCCCACCATGGAAACTCCTGGTCGAGACCATGATGAAAAAGGGGCATCTCGATGCGATATTTGCGACAAGCACAATCGCGGCCGGGGTCAATTTCCCGGCAAGGACAATTGTTCTCTTCAATTCAGATCAGTTCAATGGCCGCGAATTTATCCCCCTGACCGGAACTGAGTTTCACCAGATGACCGGCAGGGCAGGAAGACGAGGAAAGGACAAAATCGGTTTTATGTTAGCTGTTCCAGGAAGGTTCATGGATATAAAGCATGTAAAGAATCTCCTCTTCGCGAAGCCCGAAGACGTCTCAAGCAAGCTCAGGAATGACTTCTCGATGGCGCTTAACCTTCTTCTGTCACAGACATTGGAGGGTATCAGAAACATCTTCGAGAGATCTCTTGCAACCTATCAACAGAGAAAAAGAGTGAGACCATATCTGTGGAATGACTTCGAGAGACATTTAACGTTCTTAAAAAGAGAGGGATTTGTGGATGAACTGAATCGCCTTACAGATGATGGCGTCTGGGCTTCAAGATTAAGGCTTGATCAGCCACTGCTCATTGCCGAATGTCTGAGGCATGATGCCTTTCCGAAAGATGATGAAAGGCTTCTGGCTGCGGTTATTGCCCCATTTGTTTATGACGGCGACAAGAAGATAAAAACACCCATAGGAAGAGTCCCCGGGAAACTTAAGGCGGCATGCGATATAACCGCTTTAACAGTGAGGCCGATCTCTGACAGGATGATGGAGGCGGGATTTATGGTTAATCCTCTTCAGTTCTGGCCCAGTTCAATCCTCTATGACTGGGCAGGTGGAACCACATGGGATGAACTTGTTGAAAAGACAGGAATTACAGATGGCGATATGGCCATGCTGATATTGAGAACCGCCGACAATCTCAAGCAGATATCTTCATTGAAAGAGTCACACCCAAATATTGCAGCGCTCGCAAAGAAGGCAAGGAAAACCATATTAAGGGAGCCGGTAGTATTTGAATCCACAGATTACGCGGATTACTCTGAGGATGAGGGGGATCGGATATCATAATCCTTAACCCGGACGAGCAGGAAACAAGAAATGGTTCACGGGTTAGAAAACAATCAACCTTGAACTTTAATCTCAGGACATTCAACGGATTTAGACAGACGCTAACGCGCTCCTCATCTTGGGGTTATGTGAAATTGTGAATCACTTTTTGCGTGAAAAGCCCCTGTGATTGTAAAAGATCAAAAGGAGGTATAGCCCATGATTAAAACAAGATGGAAATCCAAAGATGAGATTAAATATTCCTTAAAAAATACAAAGAAGATTTCCATTCTAAGTTGCGGAGCATGTGCCAACCTATGTGGTACCGGTGGCACAATAGGGATTAATTTCTTGAAAGATCTTCTGAAGGAGTGGGGCAAAGAAGTGGTTTTTTCCAGGTGTATTATCATCTGCTGCTCAGAAGAAACAATGAGACAGACTCTGAGGATAAACCGCCGGCCCCATCTATAGAAGTGACGCTCTTGTTATAATTGGTTGTTCTGCAGGAGTTAAAACAGCCTACATGTGTGAGCCTATGGTTCCTGTGGTAGCAGTGTTAGATACGCTGGGGACTGGGTCAATAACTCGTCTCGATAACCTGGTAACACGCAGCCTCTGCACTTCATGCGGACACTGTGTTATCACGTATACAGGCGGAATTTGTCCATTAAGTGAATGTCCTGCAAAAGAAAAGTATGGGCCATGCGAAAAAGCTCCAAAGAACGGTATGCAATGTGCGGTGAACCCGTATCAAAACTGTGTGTGGAAGGAAATTGCTAAAAGAGGTAATCTCACGGCACTTAAAGAGCTATGTCAAATACATAAAGCTGAAGAAGGAAAAAGGCTTCTCCCAATTGTGGGAAAAGATTCACCTTTGTTTTTGAGAAAATTATTGGGGTGGATGATGGCCCATTTACGAAGGTTTGAAATGTTTGTTCGCTTTATAAACTAACCCTGCCCTTTACCCACAAGTCGAAAATACTAATGGCATATGATTTGTAAGCCATTGTTTTTATTGTAGTCGCGATTCATATACGTTCTATTCACTCATTTTGTAACTTACTGTTTTTACAGCTTTAAAATATTTGTGGGTAAAGGGCAGCCCTAAGGAGGTAAGCAACATGATGATCAAGGAAGGCGGCATCTGGAACCTGAAGGAAGTTTTGAGACAAAACCCAGTTCCCTCAGAGGAAGCCGAGGGTAAAAGTTTTTCAGAATCCCTGAAAAGGACTGTTATAGCGCAGGGCAATCATTTCTCGGTCTTGCTGGTACAGGCACAACCTCAGACGGTTCCCTATCTGCACGTTCATGAGGATCACGACGAGATGATCTATATCCTGGAAGGAGAGGGGGAATTCATAGTGGGGGATGTTGCTAAACTGGTCAAACCCGGAGACATAATTTATGCTCCAGCCGGAACGGTTCATGCGCCTAACTTTCCGGTTAAGGGAGTGAGGCTTGTTGTCTATGCGCCTTGCTTCGATCCTGACAATCCCGACAGGAAAGAGGTAACTCAGGTTGTTTAGGCTGAAGGCTGAAGGCTGTTAGGTGCCTAAGCAGGACAAGCTTAAAGACTGGTGGGTGGCATGGACAAACTCGTTTGTCCGTGCGTAACTACTCAGGCTCAAAGCTCAAAGCTCGTAGCTTAAATCTTTTTGTTGTGTTTCGTACCTCAACCCAACCTACAGCTAAATTCTTTTGCCGAAGCCATTTTTGCAAGAACTTTACGACTAAGGGACTAATAGCCTTCAGTTGTATCAGCTCAATAAATAGGGGGATTACATTTTTAAAGTGTTGGTCTCGAATCACGATAAGCGTTCACCGAACATTGAAATTAGAAATTAGAAATTGGAAATTCAGCCTTCATGCTTTTGTACTGTTCGGCTGAGCTCACGCCGAAGTCTGTCAACTCGTAAATTCGTTTCATCTCTCCCAAATTTCTAATTTCCAATTTCAAGTTTCAAGCCGTGAATGGCTAAGATGCACAATCACTCTTACATATTGGGGGTTGCCCCTATTTATTGAGCTGATACCATATTATGGTATGGGGCTCCGACGATCATGGGGGGGAATGTATCCGGGATCACACCGAAAAGCGCCCATAACACGACCTCAGGCACAGACTTTCGTTCATGCGTCAGCGCTGGGTTTTGTGATCCTTACTTGACGGTTTCATAAAAAGTCAGATTTCCCTTCCATTGGTAGGAGGGGATTAAGGGGAAGGGAATGTAAGTGAGTGAAATAACGTTGTATTCACCCTCACCTCAACCCTCTCCCATCAAGGAAGAGGGAACAATTTCGACTTTTTACGAGTGCATCTTACTTGACTGTGAAAATTTACTGTGCTAATTTTCACTTGTTATTTTTTTGAGTACAAAATTCGTAACTAGTGCCTGAACGAAAACCCCGAAATATGGTTTTTAATTTTGTTGAGAGGTTTCAAACTTGTTGAGAGCACTTCTTTTTTAACTCGATAGTCATAGGATTTTCCACTTTTTAGAGTGTTGTTATTTTATCGGCATATGTAGGGGCGAACGTATCAGCTCAATAAATAGGGGGATTACATTTTTAAAGTGTTGGTCTCGAACCACGATAAGCGTTCACCGAACATTGAAATTAGAAATTAGAAATTCAGCCTTCATGCTTTTGTACTGCTCGGCTGAGCTCACGCTGAA
>JAUWQS010000063.1 GCA_030610915.1 Pseudomonadota bacterium
AAATCCTGTTCAACTATTGCAGAGGTATCCGAAACCGCTGGTTCGAAGATTTAAAGCAATTGGTCCCAGACGATGTGTCCTTAGCCACCTGGAACACAAAATCTTTGAAGGTAAAGGGTGCCGGTTCATCATGACCAATTCCGAGCTGGTCAAGGGGCAGATTATTGAACATTATAATGTGGATTCCGGAAGGATAAATGTCATTTACAACAGCGTTGATATTTCGAGGTTCAATCCGGAAGTCAAAGAAGAATACCGTGTGTCTGTCAGAAAAAAGTGTGGCATTGAGGAAGATGAGGCAGCCCTCCTTTTTATCTCAAACGATTTTAAACTCAAGGGGCTCCAGTCAATCCTGAATGCCATGACCCTGCTGGAGATAAAGACCAAACTCATAGTGGTAGGGGATGATGGCAAGGGGCCATACATGAAATGGGCCGACAGAAATGGCCTGGGTAAACGGGTACTCTTTTTAGGTCATAAAAGTGACATAGAGAAATATTACGCTGCCTGTGATATCTTTGTCCTGCCGACCCGTTATGATGCATTTGCCAATGTCTGCCTGGAAGCTATGGCTTGCGGGGTGCCCGTGATTACCACAGTGGCTAACGGGGCAGCCGAACTGATCCGGGATGGGGAGAATGGTTATATATTGAAGACTCGGGAATCCGGAGAACTGGCCGGCAGGATCGGCGCCCTCGAATCCCCGTCAGAGAGAGACAGAATGGGTGGAAATGGGGCCGTTCAGGCAAGACGCTTCACCATGGAAAAACATATTTCAGAGGTGCTCAGGCTTTACGAGAGAGTCAGCATCGAGAGCGGAATATAGAATGAGGGATACTACCTCACCTGTTGATTACAGTAAAACAGATTGCCTCATTTTCAACCGGGACTACCAGGACATCCTGAAATATGCCGGGGCGAACAGTTTTGATTTAATATGGCGGTATCATGGTGGTGAAACCATCAAAAATATCAGAGCAAGGTCTGTAATTCGTATAGAAATTCAATACCGTGGGGAGAATAGACGTTTTTATTTAAAGAGGCACAATAAGGAATGCGTGGTTTTTAGGAGATTGCTTGCATTTTTTTATCCTAAATTGGCGCTGTCGCAAGGTCTCAGAGAATTCGGGAACATATGCGATTTTCGAAAATATAATCTCCCAACTGTTGCGCCGGTTGCAGCTGGAGAAAAATTTTCCCGATTCTTTCATGTGAGGTCCTTTCTCATCACGGAGGATTTCTCTCCTTTTATCTCTCTTGAAGACTTACTGAGAGATCGGCCACAATTTTTGATGGGGAAAGATGGTGTTGCGAGGAAGAAAATCCTGATAGAAAAGGTTGCTCTCCTGGCTCGAAGGATGCATCAGGGTGGATTCAATCACCGCGATTTTAACGCCACTCATATTCTACTCCATTATGGCAATGGTTCAGATACTCCGGAGATTGCCCTTTTTGACCTGCAAAGAGTAGATAGAAGAAGGTTTCTGAAATTTCGCTGGATGATCAAAAGCCTCTCCGAACTCAATTATACCTTGCCGGATGGGCTCTTTGAAGCAGAGGATAGAATTTATCTGTTTCTATCTTACAAAGGTAAAAGCAGACTTCGCTGCTGGGATAGACTGCAATGGTTTTGGATAACGAGAAAAACGGTTAGAATCAGGAAGCACACGGAGAAGATGATGATGAGGAGAGAAAAAAGAAAGAGAATGGGGCTTCAGGAAAGGTAACCATGAAAAGCATACTCACAGTCACTGAATTAACGACAAAGATCAAATTACTGATAGAGTCCGGTTTTGATGCGCTGTGGATTGAGGGTGAAATTTCCAACCTGCGCCGACCTGGATCCGGCCACTTATACTTTACCCTCAAGGATGAGGAGAGCCGGATAAGGGCGGTAATCTTTCGCCAGTTTTCAAGTATGATGGGTTTTGATCTCGAAGATGGGATGAAGATTGTTTGCAGGGCAAGGTTAAGTGTCTATCAGCCGAGAGGGGAATATCAGTTGATCATCGACGCTATCGAACCAAAAGGTGTGGGAGCGCTCCAGCTTGCCTTCGAACAGCTCAAGGCACGCCTGCAGCAGGAGGGGCTTTTCGATCCGTCTCACAAGAAGCCTGTTCCTTTTCTTCCTTCGAGGATCGGGATTGTCACCTCTCCGACAGGCGCCGCCATCAGAGATATTTTGAATATTACAGGCAGGAGATTTCCATCTGTGGACATATTAATTTCCCCGGTCAGGGTGCAGGGAGCGGAAGCTCCCCTTGAAATAATCATGGCTCTAACCGACCTGAATTCAATTCCTGATATCGATGTGATCATCCTGACAAGAGGCGGCGGGTCCCTTGAAGACCTTGCCCCCTTCAATGACGAAGGAGTTGCCCGGGGGATTTATAAATCCGGGATTCCTGTTATTTCTGCCGTTGGTCATGAGATTGATTTTACCATCGCGGATTTTGTGGCTGATCTCAGGGCGCCGACGCCCTCTGCGGCCGCCGAGCTGATTGTGCCGATAAGGGGTGATCTGGCGGAGTCGCTGGGGAACCTTCGTTCGAGGATGATCAACGACCACCGCAGGATGAGAAGCCTGCTGGAAGAGAAGGTTGCCATCCTCAGGGAACGACTCAGGGATCCGAGAAGGAAGATTGCCGATATGCGCATCGGGCTCGATGATATAACCGCCCGCCTTGCAATGGTCGCCACTTACGAATTGGATGCCGGAAAAAATAACCTGCGCAGCATGACGATTGATCTGATGCACACAAATCCGATAATGGGTATCAGGGATTATTTATTAGCGCTTGAAAATTTGAAAAAGGAGATGGCGGCAGGGCTTCGTCATTTTCTGAATAGCTTAAAAATAAGGGTTGAGGGTAATATGTCCATGCTGAATACGTTGAGTCCTCTCTCCGTGTTGAAGAGGGGTTACGGCATTGTCAGGAAACTTCCCGATGGCGGCATTGTCAGAGAATCAGGTTCGGTAACCATTGGAGACGATGTTGCCATAAAGGTTTCATCGGGGAGCTTTAACGCTAAGATAACACATGTTTCATCGGAGTGATATAAAATGGCAGAGAAAAAATTTGAAGAGGCGCTGAAAGAGCTGGAAGAGATTGTAAGAAAGATGGAGAGCGGGGATTTGACACTGGAAAAATCTCTGGAGTCTTTTGAGGAAGGGGTCCGGCTCTCACGGTTCTGCTCTAAGAGACTGGATGAAGCGGAGAGACGAATCGAAATCCTTCTGAAGAACGAAGAGGGATTGGATATCAAGCCCTTTAGAGAAAGTGATGATGATATACCTTTTTAAGGGTTCACGGTTCAAGGTTCAAGGTTGTGGGGGGCATGGACAAACTCGTTTGTCCGTGTGTAACTATTCAGGCTGAAAGCCGAATAGCACAGGCCGTTTGGGGAACGGTTCCTAACAGCCTAACAGCCTTCAGCCTAAACAACCTTTGTAATTACGGAGGAATTTTTAAAATGGATGAAATCACGAAAAACATTCCTAAGCTAAAAGGCTATAACTGTTTTGCCTGTGGAACGACAAATCCAATAGGACTTAATCTGACTTTTTACAGGCGGGGAGAGTATGTCTGTTCAGATGTAAAATTAGGGAAGAACTATGAGGGATGGGAAAATATGGCTCACGGCGGGATTATATCCACCCTTTTGGACGAGGTGATGGGATGGGCCGTGATATATTTCAAAAAAGTTTTTTTTGTAACAAGAGGTATGAATGTAAAATACATCAGACCGGTCCCCCTCCATAGACTCCTGACCATTAAGGGGAAGATAACAGAAGGGGAAAACGGACGACGTTCCTGCGAGGCCATGGGGACAATTCAGGATGAGGGGGGAAATATCCTGGCCCGGGGAGAGGCAGCATTTGCCATTTTATCCGAGGCCGATCTCCATATGGTCCCAGATAAGTTAAAGAAAGAGATGAAGGATCTCTTCAGGAAATTTTAAACAAACAAGCGGCTGCGCCTGACTGATGTTCCGCTGTTGCCTTCCACCATCTGATGAACTTTGCAATCCATAGGAGGCTGTCCGAGAACTCAACAACAGCGTTTCTGTCATTCTGAGCGAAGCGAAGAATCTAATAAATACAATTAGTTAAAAGTTGAGATTCTTCGGCTAACGCCTCAGAATGACATTGTCGGACAGCCTCCTATGAAGTGGAGAACATTATGAAGATCAGATACAACCCGCACGAGATTGAAGAAAAGTGGCAAAAACGCTGGGACGAAGAAAACACCTTTAAGGTAACGGAAGATGCCGCTAAGAAAAAGTATTATCTCCTTGAAATGTTTCCCTATCCTTCCGGCAGGATTCATATGGGACATGTGAGAAACTACACTATCGGTGATGTGGTGGCCCGGTATAAACGGATGAGTGGATATAATGTGCTCCATCCGATGGGGTGGGATTCCTTCGGCATGCCTGCGGAAAACGCTGCCATAGAACACAAGATTCATCCTTCGGAATGGACACACGAAAATATTGTCCACATGAGAAAGCAGCTCAAAAGGATGGGATTCAGTTACGACTGGGACAGGGAGATATCCACCTGTGAGCCTGAATACTATAGGTGGGAGCAGCTTTTCTTTCTCCGGATGTATGAAAAAGGACTGGTCTATAAAGAGTCTTCGGCGGTCAACTGGTGTCCCACCTGTCAAACCGTTCTGGCGAATGAACAGGTCGAAGCGGGTCTGTGCTGGAGATGCGGCGCCGAGGTTGAAGAGAAACACCTCGAACAGTGGTTTTTCCGCATAACGGCTTATGTGGAGGAACTCCTGGATTACTGCGACAGACTTACCGGCTGGCCGGAAAGAGTCCTGACAATGCAGAAAAACTGGATAGGCAAGAGCCACGGCATTGAAGTAACCTTTCCATTATCGGAAGGGGATGGTGAAATCAGGGTCTTCACAACGAGGCAGGACACAATCTTTGGGGCAACCTTTATGCTGATCGCACCCGAACATCCTCTTGTGTTGGAGCTAATGAAGGATAAACCGGGGGAGAAAGAGGTCAGAGAGTTTATTGAAAAGACAAAGAGACAGGACAGGATGCTAAGAACATCCGAGTATTACGAGAAAGAGGGAATATTCCTGAATGCCTGCTGCCTCAATCCTGTAACTAATGAAAAGATGCCTGTTTTTGCCGCAAATTTTGTACTTGCCGATTATGGCACCGGTTGCGTTATGGCAGTTCCCACCCATGATCAGCGAGACTTTGAATTCGCCAAAAAATACAATCTTCCCATGATCGTGGTTATTCAAAATCCGGATAATCCGCTCGATGCGGAGACGATGACCGAGGCGTATGTCGATGAAGGAATTATGGTCAACTCAGGACAGTTCGATGGAATGGAGAACGTGAAGGCGCTGAGCGCAATAGCGGATTATCTGGAGTCCATCGGCAAGGGGAAGAGAACTGTGGAATATCGCCTGAAAGACTGGGGGATATCGAGGCAGAGATACTGGGGAACGCCTATCCCCATTATTTATTGCGAAAAATGCGGCACGATACCTGTTCCTGAGACCGATCTTCCCGTCGTTCTTCCAGGGGATGTGGAGCTGACCGGTGGGAGCGGATCTCCTCTGGCAGGGCATAAGCGCTTTTTGGAAACAACATGTCCCAACTGCGGAGGTCCCGCAAAAAGGGAGACCGACACGATGGATACCTTTGTGGAATCCTCCTGGTACTTTGACAGGTTCTGCTGTGCGGATTTTTCAGAAAAGCCCGGGCTCGACAGGAAAAAGGTGGATTACTGGATGCCGGTGGACCAGTACATCGGCGGGATTGAACATGCCATACTGCACTTGCTCTACGCAAGATTTTATACAAAGGCGCTGAGAGATTCCGGGATACTTGGAGTTGACGAGCCATTTAAAAATCTTCTTACTCAGGGTATGGTCTGCAAAGAGACCGTGAAGTGTAAAGAACATGGCTTCCTCTATCTTGACGAGGTCAAGGAAGGAAAATGCGCATACTGCAACAGTGAAGTCATAACAGGCAAGACGGAGAAGATGTCCAAGTCCTTGAAAAATGTGGTCGATCCTGATTACCTTGTTAAGAAATACGGCGCGGACACCGCCAGGCTTTTCTGTCTCTTTGCTGCTCCGCCTGAGAGAGATCTGGAATGGAGTGACCAGGGAGTGGAGGGATCGTTCCGTTTTATGGGCAGGGTATGGCGGATCGTTATGGATTATCTTGATGATATCGGGGGTATTGAGCCCTTTGATGGTAAAGAAGAACTTGAAGGCGATCTGAAGAACCTGAGGAGAAAGACCCATCAGACTATAAAGAAGGTGACCCATGATATAGAAGAGCGGTTCCATTTCAATACAGCGATCAGCGCCATAATGGAACTTGTCAATGCACTCTATCAGATAAAGCATCCGGACAGATCGGATGCACTGGCCCTCTCCGTTATCAGGGAGACTATTGAAAGTATCATCATTCTCCTTGCCCCCATCGTCCCGCACATCACGGAAGAGCTTTGGGGGATTCTTGGACGGATGGAAAACCTTTCCGATGTTTCATGGCCTTCCTATGATGAGTCTGTTGCAGCGGAAGAGGAAATTACGATAGCCATCCAGATAAATGGAAAGCTGAGAAGCAGAATCATGGCAAGCGCAGGGGAGACCGATGAAAAGATAAAGGAACTTGCGCTATCCGATGAAAAGATAAGCAGGCTTATCGCCGGGAAGAAACTCGTGAAAGAGATATACGTTCCCCAAAAGCTGGTCAACATTGTCGTAAAATAAAGGTTCAGGGTTCACGGTTAGTCTCTTAATTGGTAACCACTCAGCCACAGATTCACACAGATGAACGCAGACAGGTTTAAGCACAAAGAAATCATGTGACTACGTGAGTAGTTACAATAAAAAAATATCAGTGATAATCTGCGTAGATCGGTGGCTAAATAATTATAAAAGTAACTAACTACTCAGCCTACAATAGCTTCAGCCTGACTACCTTAGTAGTTACAAAGAATTTAGTAATCGTTCACGGTTGATAGCTTTTAACCGTTGAACCGTGAACAGTGAACCTTGAATCTCCGGCTTGTCTGGGTTAGAGTTACCCTTACCAAAAACTTATTGAGATGTTACGATAAAAGGGGTAAAAAATAATGGCAGGGCGCGTAAAATATTGTCTGACGGTTATCGTTTTAGTTTTCTTTTTAGCTGCCGGCTGTGGATATCACTTTTCTTCCTCAGGAGAGCATATTGACAAAAGTATCCAGACGGTTTTTGTTGATAATTTCTCCAACAAGACCAGTGAGGCACGTATTGAAAACTACTTTAGAAACCAATTCATCGATGAGTTCAGAAAGGGGAGTAGATTCAAGATTGTCAACAGAAAAGAACTGTCAAATGCCATCTTCAGATGTAATATAAACAGCCTGACAACTTCCCATCTCTCTTACGGCAAAACCGATTTGACCAAAGAAGACCGTGTAACTGTGACCATGGAGGTTTTCTTTGAAGAGAGGAAAAGCAAAAAGATCATCTGGTACAACAAAAACCTTTCGGAGAGTGAAGAATACAAAGTTGACGAGAGTAACCCAACCACAACCGACACCAACAGAAGAAATGCCATTAAGAAGCTTGCAAGTGACATATCTGAAAAGGCATACCGGTGCATTATGTCAGGATTTTGAATGGATAAGAGAGTTTACGTATCAGCTCAATAAATAGGGGGATTACATTTTTAAAGTGTTGGTCTCGAACCACGATAAGCGTTCACCGAACATTGAAATTAGAAATTAGAAATTCAGCCTTCATGCTTTTGTACTGCTCGGCTGAGCTCACGCTGAA